>NZ_JAYGHG010000046.1:0-29800 GCF_034931085.1 Nodularia harveyana UHCC-0300
CCACTCCTTCTCTGCTTCCAGAAGCTACTGCTTGTTCTGATGATTCTGACTTGTCGAAAGCTGCATAATTTGATTGCTTGACTTCGGGGGTTGTTTTCTTCTTCTTTATACCCCCTGAACGCTTACATTTAAACTTACCGACGTTAAACCCAGCTTAACAGACGAGGATGCTGTCCAGCAAATTTTGTCATGGTTACATCGCAATGCAAACAAACACATTTTTTTAATAGACGAGGTAATCGGAGATCATCTTGCAAAAAATCAACCTCCCCGATTGGAAACTCAATCAGGATATTATAACCCTGTAAGGTATGACACTGTGACTGGCTCTGAAGTATTCTATGATGCTGCTTGGTATCTTTGCTCTAGAAGTATCCTGAGACCTTATCCAGTGACAGAACAAAATGAATTAAATTATCCAAAAAATTTTAGTGCCAAGTTTGTGATAACACAATATGGTCGATCATGGTTAAAAAAATTTGATCCAAATAACTGTACTCCTTCAGAGTATGGACGCTTTTCTCAACTTTTAAGTAATCGAGTTAACCTCTTTGGTGCTGGTTATAATTCCCGCAGTCAAGAAGCAATTGGATGCTACCGCTCACAAAACTACTTTTCCTGTTGTGTAATGTGTGGATCTGCCTATGAATCAGTTTTATTAGCTCTTGCAATTAAGAAAAAAGGAGATGAAGAGGAAACTTTAAGGATGTACTCTTCTAGTACAGGCCGTAGTAGAGTTGAAAACTATCTTATAGGACAGAAAAATCAATTCATCCAAAAAGAGTTTCGTCAATATACTGATTTATTAAAGTATTGGCGAGATGATGCTTCTCATGGAGCAGCCTCCGGCATACAAGAGGAAGAGGCCTACACCTCCCTAATCCTCTTGTTAAGGTTTGTCCAGTTTGCGGAGAAAAATTGGACTGAGTTAACTAGTCCTTAGTCAGTAATTTTGTATCTAGATATGGACTGCCCCGGAATCGAACCGGATCTTCTCTCTTTTGTATGCAAACCTTGTAATCGATGATTTGCATATAGAAGGAAGGAGAGGAGGCTACCTTTACCCCACCAGTCCAAGAAAGTTATATTATACAATCAAAATCTGCAATCAAATCACCAATTGTTTTTGTGTTAACTTTATTACGAGTTTTGCCTAAATATTTCTCAGTCCATTGAAATTGTTTTCTCGCTAACAATTTTCCTAACTCATAAGCTTCTTCTTCCGCAGTATAGCTTATGGTTATTAATAAATGAAAGTGATCGCTTTTCTGCTGTTGTGGGTTATAAGATAAGAGCGATCGCACTATCCACCAACAAGCTTAAGTGCTGACTTCAAAACTTGTGTACTCACTCTAAACCCAACTTACTTTAATTCCTCGGCTAATTCTTCCGAAGTCACTTGAAAAGGTGAAACATGATAACGATGTAGTGCTTCTAGAAACTGGTGACGACTCACGCCAGCAATTTCAGCAGCTTTAGATTGAGAAAGCATCCCCACCTCATACCATTTGACAGCCGCAGCTAAACGCATTTCCTGAACAAAATTTTCGGGATTACTACGGAGCGCAGAAAACACATCATTTGGTAGTTCGATATTAATTTGTATAGTCATAGATTTAGTTAATGCTATATATTTTTATTACATTAACATTACTTCTATTCAATACACAGGATTTTTTATGATAAATTTGGCGTTGCATAAAGCAATTATCAGTCGTGAAAAGTTCTGAGCCTCGTATCGACTTTTAACGTAATCTATGTTCTACGCCGTCCCCAAGGTTTCAATACTGAGATTATGATAATGACTACGAGTAACAGCGTTTGCACAGCACCGCCAACAATGACTGCATTACGGATAGAAATATAGGTAGGATTTTGTAAGGCCTGTAAACGCTCTATTGCAGAAATTGATGTAGCCTCTTTTGTCCACGGTCCGAGCCAAACTGAACCAATAATAATTAGTATCATTGTTAAAATCTGCTTTGCAATTACCCAATAGTGCTTGAACAGCCCCCAAGCAGTAAAACTACACAACATTAACCCTGAAACTAAAGATAAAACTGCTGAAGGGACAATTATAAACTCACCCATCAGGTTACGTGCTGCATTAATTGCATAAAGTTCGTCGCCATTTGTCCAGTTTTGATAGTACAACGCGAGAATAAGCGAGCAAAAAGCAGTCCCAAACCAAAGGCTTGCAGAAAGAACGTGGAAGCTTAACAGCCAATTTTTCTGCTGTACTTTTAGTTTCATGAGCATAATTCCCTAAACTATTAGCCCCCTAATAATTAGGCGACTAATCATATTAGAACATACTTGATAGTTAAAGTAAATATGGTTAGGCGGCTTATAATAAGGAAACCATGTATAACTGTACCTCTATGCGAGCTTTCCCAAATCGTCAAGCTATTGATGAGCTGGCCAGCCAATATTGTGAACTTGATATTCCCTCTGTCGAAGTCTGTCTCGTGTTTCTTGATGTAACGGCTGAAGTTTATGCTGCTTTTGATGCCCACTTTGCTCGTTATAATCTTTCAATAGGGAAATTTACACTATTGATGCAGTTGTATAGTAATAGAGAGGGGCTTGCGCCTTCAGAATTTGCTGATCGCGTTGGTGTAACTCGTGCGACTATCACGGGGCTGTTAGATGGGCTTGAGCGGGAAGAACTAGTTAAACGTGTACCACATCCTAGCGATCGCCGAAGGTTGATTATTCGTCTGACCCCAAAAGGAGAGGAGTTAGTTGCTGAGATATTGCCCGATCATTTCTGCCGCACGACAGGATTAATGGCAAACCTGACAATAAAAGAAAAGAAAACTCTGATTAAGTTGTTAAGCAAGGTGCAAATCGGAACGTCTGCATTGTTAACCCCAGTCTTCAAAAAAATAACCTAACAAATTGGATTTTTTTGCTGGTAAAACATAACAGAATTTATCTTGACTTTCTTAATCTCTCTGTGTTTTCTGTGTCTCTGCGGTTCGTTTACATATCTTTTATCTCCCCAGCTATATTTTATGGATTACCAAAAAATTATCACCATTGAACCCGGCAAACGTAGCGGCAAACCTTGTATTCGAGGAATGCGAATAACTGTATATGATATTTTGGAATATCTTGCAGGTGGTACGACAGAAGCCGAAATTATCGAAGACTTTAAAGCCTGTCGTGCTTTCGCTGCTGACCGTGAGAATAATTTTTAATTTTCGATTGACTATCATCCATTTTTAATCATCCAAACCAACATACCTAAAATTTCCTCCACAGGTGGGAGAGAATAATCCATCAAATCAATAGTTACAGTATCACCTTCTAACTTTAAAAATCGCCATTGTGTACCACTACTAATCGAACCATATATAACTGAAAATGGACGATTTTTTGCAGCATTAAATCTTTGTGCGGCCACCATCTCTGCAATACATTGTCCAAAACCAGTTCTTAAGTCAGCCTTTTTTGCCTCAACAATTACAATTACAGGTGCTTCAATTTCTAACACTTCAGGAGAACTACTTAGCAGAAAATCACACATTCCATTAAGTCCAACTGATTCATCAACTGTAAAATCTTCACCGGAAAATAAGCTAATTTGCCGATTTAAAATTTTTCTTATTTCTAATAAGACTGGGTAAATAATTCCTTCAGAACGGGCTTTTTCACTAGCAGAAGAAGAAATGGGTAAACTTTCTGCTAAAAATGCTTTCAAACTAGCAGATACTTCAATTGTTTGGTTATCAGGAATAAATCTCCCACCTTCTTGAGTTTTCAAGCCGAAAGCTTCTTTAACCTTACCGATAGATGTAAACTGACTATAAGGCATAATTTATAGCATTCCATTTTTGAAACTTTCATATTAACTCCATTATACTGTAGGTTCGGTTGATGTAATAAAACCCAAAAGCACTCATACAACTTAAAAGATTTAATTAATTATGCGTATTAAATCCTGATTCCCCATCTGTAACCGCAACCTTTCGTTTTCTATTCTCAACCGCTCATTTTCCTGCTCCAATCGAATCACCATATCTTGTAAATCTTCCACCTTCGACTTTTTCTTAATAGCTTCTTCAATAGCAACTTTGCGATTTTCTAAACTAAACCATCTTTGATAAATGGATGTGTGCATATTAACCGAATGACCCAAATTATCAGCAGCAGCTTTAATAGGAATCCCCATTAAATGCGCCCGAATTGCCCAAGCATGGCGTAAATCATAAGGTTGAAAGGGAATACCGACAAATCTAAACCATCTGTCCGTCCCATGTCGAGCGGAGTTTATTTGTTTACTGGTAACTTTACCCTCAATTTTAGCCTTTAATAATTCAATAGCTTCTGTATCTGTTTTTAAATTAAATGTTTCCACCCAGCGCGGATATAATGGCAAAGCTTGCCTTTCACCTGTTTTACATTCTTCATTGACTCGCCATGTATCAATGATATTTTCTGAAGATAACCACCAATTAAGATCAGGATTCACAAAAATTTCCCTTGGTCTTAATCCATAGGTGGCTAACATTCCATATACCCAGCGCCAAAGTTTCCAGTTATTTCTATCTTCTCTGGTGAGTAATTTACTGGGACGATTAAGTGAGTAAGCCTCAAATTTGAGATATTCCCGCTCTATGTCTGCATCAGTGGGGATGTCTCGCTGACGTTTTGCAGCAGGTTGAATTTTTAAGTTACTTAATTCTGGGACTTCCAACCCAGAACATTTGCATAATACCCGAATAACTTTGATTAACTCATTTTTGACGCTATCGGAGGAGGTGCAACACTGCACAGATGCAATGAAGTTGGCATTTATGGCTAGTTTATCCTTGGGTAGGTGTTTTTGAGCAATATAAAAATAACTATTAAATGTGTTTTCACTTTTTAGGTTACGTTTGCGAGTTTGAAAATAATTTTTCTCAAAATCTGCAATCAAATCACCAATTTTTCTGGTATTAACTTTATTACGAGTTTTGCCTAAATATTTTTCAGTCCATTGGAATTGTTTTCGCGCTAACAATTTCCCTAATTCATAGGCTTCTTCTTCGGCGGTATTTAAACCATCAAAATTAAAGGGAATACCTAAAGAAAGATCATATTGCTTGGTTCCTATACCGTTTTTATCAATGTCTCCTGGTTTAATGGGGAGGGTGCTTCTCAGTTGTAGTGAATTACCTGATTTTCTGATATAAACATTGACTCTAGCAGCTTTAAGTCTTGTATTAACGGCTTTTAATTCTATTTTTAGTTTTGCTGTGAGGTGATTTTCTTGATTTGTAACTGCTTGCATTCTGCCTATATATCCCCCATCGCTGCTGGCTGTTTGTTGAAAATCGGCAAATGCTTCCTGTGTTCTGTTCATACCCTAGATTTACCCTAATAAAAAAACTGTTCAGCGTTGACAATGCTTGGGGTAAACATTGTTGAAAATAAACAATTTTCGGCTATTAGAATAATATCATCGCGCTTAACCGTGAAGGTAAGGCACAAGAAATCTACATCGTTACATCTGGTGAAATGATGGCGATGTATGCTGCTAACAACATCGCTCGTGGTATTTTGAAATATGCTCACACCGGCGGTGTGCGCTTAGGTGGTTTGATCTGTAACAGCCGTAAGGTTGACCGCGAAATCGAATTGATCGAAACTCTGGCAGCACGTTTGAACACCCAGATGATTCACTTCGTACCCCGCGACAACATCGTTCAACACGCTGAATTGCGTCGGATGACTGTTAACGAATACGCACCTGATAGCAATCAAGGTAATGAATACCGCGAATTAGCTAAGAAGATCATCAACAACAAAAACCTCACCATCCCTACACCTATCGAGATGGACGAGCTAGAAGCACTGTTGATCGAATTCGGTATTCTCGAAAGCGACGAAGAAGCAGAAAAGCTAATTGCTGCTGAAGCTGCTGCTAAGAAATAAGCTTCAGCCCCAGGGAAAAGGAAAAAGGCAGAATTTATCTCTAACCTTTGACCTTTGACCTTCACCTTTGCATCTCCCCCTAATCCTAGAGGGGACTATACAGTCCCCCATTCCCAGAAACCTACCAATCGGAGAGGATAAAATGACACCTCCAGAAAACAAGAAAATTGTTGAAGAAAGACAAGAACTTATTAAAGAAGTTCTAGAAGCTTACCCTGATAAAGCTAAGAAAAAACGTGAGAAGCACTTAAATGTGTTTGAAGAAGGTAAGAGCGATTGTGGCGTTAAGTCTAACGTTAAATCTCTTCCTGGTGTAATGACCGCTCGTGGTTGTGCTTACGCAGGTTCCAAGGGTGTGGTTTGGGGTCCTATTAAGGACATGATCCACATCAGTCACGGTCCTGTTGGTTGCGGTTACTGGTCTTGGTCTGGTCGTCGTAACTACTACCTTGGTACTACAGGTGTTGATTCCTTTGGTACTATGCACTTCACTTCTGATTTCCAAGAAAGAGATATCGTGTTTGGTGGTGACAAAAAACTACTGAAACTTATCCAAGAGTTGGAAATTCTGTTCCCTCTAAACCGTGGTGTATCCATTCAATCTGAATGTCCTATCGGTCTAATTGGGGATGACATCGAGGCTGTAGCTCGTAAGGCTTCCAAGGAAATTGACAAGCCTGTTGTTCCTGTTCGTTGCGAAGGTTTCCGGGGTGTTTCTCAGTCTTTGGGACACCACATCGCTAACGACATGATTCGTGACTGGGTATTCCCCAGAGCTGATAAGGCTAAGGCTGATGGTTCACTGAAGTTTGATTCTACTCCTTATGATGTAGCAATCATTGGTGACTACAACATTGGTGGTGATGCTTGGGCGAGCCGGATTTTATTAGAAGAAATCGGTTTGCGTGTAGTTGCTCAGTGGTCTGGTGATGGTACTATCAACGAAATGTTGATGACCCCCAATGTGAAGATGAACCTCATCCACTGTTACCGCTCGATGAACTACATCAGCCGTCACATGGAAGAAAAATATGGTATTCCCTGGTTGGAATACAACTTCTTTGGTCCTACTAAGATTGCTGAATCCTTACGGGAAATTGCTTCTAAGTTTGACGAAAAAATCCAAGCAAATGCTGAGAAAGTTATTGCTAAGTATCAGCCTACAATGGATGCGATCGTTAGCAAGTATCGCCCCCGTTTAGATGGTAAGACTGTGGCTATGATGGTTGGTGGTTTACGCCCTCGCCACGTTGTTCCAGCTTTCCAAGATTTGGGTATGAAGATGATTGGTACTGGTTATGAGTTCGCTCATAATGACGACTACAAACGTACCACTCACTACATCGAAAACGGTACTATCGTATACGATGACGTAACTGCTTACGAATTCGAGGAATTTGTTAAGGCACTTAAGCCAGATTTAATTGCTTCTGGTGTTAAAGAGAAGTACGTCTTCCAAAAGATGGGTTTACCTTTCCGTCAAATGCACTCTTGGGATTACTCCGGTCCTTACCACGGTTATGATGGCTTCGCTATCTTCGCTCGTGATATGGATTTGGCACTCAACAGCCCAACTTGGGGTTTAATTGGCGCTCCCTGGAACGAAAAAGCTCAAGCTAAAAAGGCTGCTGCTAAAGCTAAGGCTACAGCTTAGGGAAATGCGAAGGGAATAAGTAGGGGAGACCTGGGGTTTTAGCCCCAGGAGGAGGCGGGGATTCAAGGTTCAAAATTCAAAAGTTAAGAGTTTATTTTGATTTTTGCATTCTGAATTTTGAGTGATATTCCCACTCTCCCCCCACAAAATTCCGCAATTAGTAACGAAAGACTTCAGTAAGCTTGGAGATGTAGAAATGCCTCAAAATCCAGAAAATATTCAAGACCACGTTGAGTTATTCCACCAACCAGAATACCAACAACTATTCGAGAACAAGAAAGAATTTGAAAACGGTCACGGTGCCGCAGAAGTTGAAAGAGTTTCTGAATGGACCAAGGGTTGGGAGTATCGTGAAAAGAACTTCGCTCGTGAAGCTTTAACCGTTAACCCAGCGAAGGGTTGTCAACCTTTAGGTGCAATCTTTGCGGCTGTTGGTTTTGAAGGTACAATGCCTTTCGTCCAAGGTTCTCAAGGTTGTGTTGCTTACTTCCGTACCCACTTAACCCGTCACTACAAAGAGCCATTTTCTGGTGTATCTTCTTCAATGACTGAAGATGCGGCGGTGTTTGGTGGTATGCAGAACATGATTGATGGGTTGGCTAACTCTTACCAACTCTACAAGCCTAAGATGATTGCTGTCTGCACCACCTGTATGGCAGAAGTAATTGGTGATGACTTACAGTCTTTCATCAACAACGCTAAGGATGCTGGTTCAGTTCCTAAAGATTTCCCAGTACCTTACGCTCACACTCCTAGCTTTGTCGGTTCCCACATCACTGGTTACGACAATATGTTGAAGGGGATTCTTTCTAACCTGACCGCAGGTAAGAAGAAATCTACCAGCAATGGTAAAATCAACTTCATCCCAGGTTTTGACACTTATGTAGGAAACAACCGCGAAATCAAGCGGATTGCTTCTTTGTTCGGTTTTGACTACACCATTCTGGCTGACAACAGCGATTACTTAGATTCACCTAACACTGGTGAGTTTGATATGTACCCAGGTGGTACTAAGTTGGAAGATGCAGCAGATTCAATCAATGCTAAAAGCACAATTGCTCTGCAAGCATACTCTACCATCAAAACCCGTGAGTACATTCAAAAAGATTGGAAGCAAGACGTTATAGTTTCCCGTCCTTGGGGTATTAAGGGTACTGACGAATTCCTGATGAAACTCAGCGAATTAACTGGTAAGCCTATTCCCGCAGAACTAGAAGTTGAACGCGGTCGTGCAGTTGATGCTATGACTGACTCTCACTCCTGGATTCACGGTAAGCGCTTTGCTATCTTTGGTGAGCCAGATTTAGTTTACAGTGTTGTTAGCTTCATGTTGGAAATGGGTGCTGAACCTGTGCATATCTTGGTTCACAACACCAACGAAGTCTTTGAAAAAGAACTCCAAGAGTTGCTTGATTCTAGTCCTTTTGGTCAAGGCGCAACTATCTGGGGTGGTAAGGACTTGTGGCATTTACGCTCCTTGTTGTTCACCGAGCCTGTAGACTTGCTAATTGGTAATTCCTACGGTAAGTACCTATGGCGCGATTGTAAGGTTCCCTTCGTCAGAATTGGTTATCCTATCATGGATCGCCACCACTTACACCGCTACAGCACCATTGGTTACCAAGGTGTAATCAACTTGCTCAACTGGATTGTAAATACAATCTTTGAAGAGATTGATCGCAATACCAATATTGCTGGTAAGACCGATATTTCTTACGACTTGATTCGTTAAGAATTGCGTGTAGGACGCAGGGTGCTAATTAAGGTTAAGCGAGGGGATTAGGGAGTAGGAAGTAGGAACTGGAGACTAAAAAATTAATTTATTCTCAATACCCAAATCCGAATCCTAAATCCTCAACTAACCTTTTTTTCTTTTTCTTTCTAGGATTTATCTGAGATATTGATTATGGATAGTATCAATCACACTCATTCTCATCCTAATTACCATCCGCCGAACTATAAGAAATCTGGATGGTTTAACAATCTTCTCAATCCTTTCCGTAGTTGGCTGGATGGAATACCGGTAAAAAATTACCGGATGGCTCATGTAATTTGTCAATTAATTCCTTGCTGTTGCCCTTTTGAGCGCAATATTAATGTATTTGGGCGGACTCTTCATATTCCCCCCCTATGTAAACTGAATCCTTTATATGACGAGTTTGTGGGAATGCGGTTTCGTGCTTTATCTTATCTAGCTGATGAGTGTGGAGAGGATATCACGAAATATATTTGTTAGGTTTTGTCTGGAATTATGACTGACTAACTGTCTTGCAAAAGTCAATTTTATGAGAATTACACCACGAATTTACACTGATTTTTTATTTAGGGTAAATGTGGAATAAAGAAGACTTTGCAGGAAGTTTATTAATCAGTGACTGGTCTATTGACTCATAACTGATAACTAAATATTAACACTATCGATCCAGTAAGAGAAGAGATATGAAAAATACCCAAGGCAAAATTAACGAGCTTTTGAGTGAGTCGGGATGTGAACATAATCAGCACAAACAGGGAGAGAAGAAAAATAAATCTTGTACCCAACAGGCTCAACCTGGTGCTGCTCAAGGTGGTTGTGCTTTTGATGGTGCAATGATTGCCTTGGTGCCAATTACTGATGCGGCTCATTTAGTTCACGGACCGATCGCCTGTGCCGGTAATTCTTGGGGTAGTCGTGGTAGTCTCTCCTCTGGCCCTTTACTCTACAAGACGGGCTTTACTACTGATTTGAGTGAGAATGATGTAATTTTTGGGGGTGAGAAAAAGCTCTATAAGGCAATTCTCGAACTTAGCGATCGCTACCATCCCCCAGCCATTTTTGTCTACGCTACCTGTGTCACAGCTCTAATTGGGGATGATATGGATGCTGTGTGTAAAGTTGCGACTGAAAAAACCGGCATTCCTGTGATCCCCGTAATCGCTCCGGGCTTTATTGGTAGTAAAAATCTGGGTAACCGCTTTGGTGGTGAAGCTTTGCTGGAATATGTAGTTGGTACAGCAGAACCAGAAGAAACTACGCCTTATGATATTAACTTGATCGGTGAATACAACATCGCCGGCGAAATGTGGGGAGTTACACCACTTCTAGAAAAATTAGGCATTCGTGTTCTATCTAAAATAACAGGAGATGCTCGCTATAACGATATTCGTTACGCCCACCGCGCCAAGCTGAATGTAATGATTTGCTCACGCGCCTTGGTCAATATGGCGAGAAAGATGGAGGAACGCTACAACATTCCTTATATTGAAGAGTCTTTCTATGGCATCGATGATATGAATCGCTGTCTACGCAATATTGCGGCTCAGTTGGGTGATCCTGATTTGCAGGAACGCACTGAAAAGCTGATTGCAGAAGAAACTGCGGCTCTGGATTTGGCTTTGGCTCCCTATCGCGCTCGACTCAAAGGTAAGCGAGTTGTGTTGTATACCGGTGGTGTTAAGAGTTGGTCGATTATTTCGGCGGCGAAGGATTTGGGAATTGAAGTTGTGGCTACCAGCACCAGAAAAAGCACTGAGGAAGATAAAGCCCGGATCAAGAAATTGATTGGTAAAGATGGGATCATGATGGAAAAGGGTAACGCTCAGGAGTTGTTACGGCTGGTAAAAGAAACTGGCGCTGATATGTTAATTGCTGGTGGTCGTAACCAATACACTGCACTCAAAGCCCGGATTCCTTTCCTTGATATCAACCAAGAACGCCACCATCCCTATGCAGGTTATGTGGGTATGGTCGAGATGGCACGGGAATTGTATGAAGCTCTCTATAGCCCGATTTGGGAACAAATACGCAAGCCCGCTCCTTGGGAATAAGAGGCAGGGGGGCAGGGTGCAGGGAGCAGGGAGCAGGGAGCAGGGGGGAGAAGACGGTAAATTCCCAATGACTAATGACCAATGACCAATGACATAACTTGGTATTAATATAATGGCGATTGTTAATCTTCCCAATAAACCACTGACTGTTAATCCTCTGAAGCAAAGCCAGGCTTTGGGTGCATCTTTAGCCTTTTTGGGGTTGAAGGGGATGATCCCTCTGTTCCACGGTTCCCAAGGTTGTACCGCCTTCGCCAAAGTTGTGCTTGTAAGGCATTTTCGGGAAGCTATTCCCCTGGCCACTACAGCCATGACGGAAGTCACTACTATTTTGGGTGGTGAGGATAATGTGGAACAGGCGATTCTGACTCTTGTGGAGAAGGTGCAGCCGGAAATTATTGGTCTATGTAGTACGGGGTTGACGGAAACTAGAGGCGATGATCTGGAGCGTTTTCTTAAGGATATCCGCGATCGCCACCCGGAATTAAATCATTTACCCATTGTATTCGCTCCTACCCCCGATTTTAAGGGGGCGCTGCAAGATGGTTTTGCGGCGGCTGTGGAAAGTATTGTCAGGGAAATCCCGAAAGCTGGCGGGATTAGAACGGAACAAGTCACGATTTTGGCGGGTTCTTCTCTGACACCAGGGGATTTGCAGGAAATCAAGGAGATGGTGACGGCTTTTGGCTTAGTACCAATTATTGTCCCTGATCTGGGCGCTTCTCTAGATGGTCATTTAGAAGACAGCCATAGTGCAATTACCGCCAGTGGCACTACTTTAAAACAGCTAAGAGAAGTGGGTAGTTCCGCCTTTACCATCGCTTTAGGCGAAAGTATGCGACCTGCGGCAAAAATTCTAGAGGAACGCTTTAACATCCCCTATGAGGTGTTTGGGGAACTGACTGGATTGGAACCAGTGGATGAGTTTTTGCAAGCATTGGCGATTCTCAGCAGTCAACCTGTACCAGAGAAATACCGCCGTCAACGTCGCCAGCTACAAGATGCGATGCTAGATACTCATTTTTACTTTGGTGCAAAACGAGTTTCTTTGGCGTTGGAACCAGATTTGTTATGGTCAACGGTGAACTTTTTGCAATCGATGGGGAGTCAAATTCATGCAGTGGTGACAACGACGCGATCGCCCCTGTTAGAAAAACTCCCAATTAAAAGCGTCACCATTGGCGACTTAGATGACTTTGATCAACTCGCAGTTGGTTCTGATTTACTCATTGGTAACTCCAACGTAGGTGCGATCGCCAAACGGCTCTCCATACCTCTTTATCGTTTGGGTATTCCTATCTACGACCGATTAGGAAATGGATATTTCACCAAAGTTGGTTATCGAGGCACAATGGAGCTTTTATTTAGCATCGGTAACTTATTTTTAGAAGCCGAAGAAGAGAGAGTTAAACACCTATGGAACTTGGTATCTGAGAAATAACACATTTCCTAGTAAAAAACCTTTCTTCCCTTCTTCTCCTCTTCCCTTCGTGTACTTTGCGCCCTTTGTGGTTAGTTCCTCATATATTCGGCGCATCCTAAAAATTAGCTACTCCTCATACCCCTCAACATTCAGGAGAACAAAATGAAAATAGCCTTTACCACCAGTGACCGAATTCATATTAACGCTCACTTCGGATGGGCAAAAGAAATTGATGTTTATGAAATCTCCGACGAGGGATATGAATTTTTAGAAACCCTCAACTTTGAAGGCGATCTGAAAGAAGACGGAAACGAAGATAAAATTAATCCCAAACTTGATGCCTTGGTTGATTGTACCATCGTTTACGTCACCGCAATTGGTGGTAGTGCCGCAGCCCGTTTAATTAAGAAAGGCGTTACCCCAGTTAAAGCCAAATCAGAAGCAGAAGAAATTAGTGAAGTTCTCAATAAACTAGTAAAAACCCTCAAAGGTAATCCTCCACCTTGGTTGCGTAAAGCATTAAGAAAAACTACTCCCAACTTTGCAGATTAATTTGAAGTTAAAGCCAAGCCATGAGTACAAATAATAGTGTAAACGGACGCAGCGATACAGTAGCCTTAAATTCCCCTTTCTTAACAACATTAGTCCAACAGATTCGGGGACAAGATACGTATGGAGTTTATCGTAATTGGTCGGATGAATTAATCCTCAAACCCTTTGTGGTTACCAAACAAAAGAAACGGGAAATTTCCCTAGAAGGTGAAGTTGATCCCATCACTCAAGCTAGAATCATGGCATTTTTCCGGGCTGTAGCGGCTGCTATTGAACAGGAAACAGGTCTAATTTCTCAAGTAGTGATTAACTTAACCCATGAAGGATTTGGCTGGGCTTTAGTTTTTTCTGGTCGTCTTTTACTAGCGAAAAAAGCCATGCGTGATGCTCATCGCTTTGGTTTTGAATCCTTAGAAAAGTTGGCAGAAGAAGGAGAAAGCTATGTCAAAAAAGGTGTGGAATTAGGCAAAAAATTTGCAGAAGTAGGCGACTTGTAAAACTGCCAAAAAGCTTAACTTAGGGACTTCCAAATAAAAAAATACTCAATCACCTAACGAAAAAACCGTTCGCCTGACGCTCATGACTCTGTGTCCTCTGTGCCTCTGTGGTTGGTTTATTTGGATAATTTATTTCTTGGAAGTCCCTTATTTTACTGTCCTTCTGGTCATCAGGAATTAGACATAAAAGTGTTTATTTCTTATGCAAATTAATAATTAGGAGTAATAAATGGCGCAAGTGAGCGAAACAAATATTGAAGAACTGAAAACCAAAATTAAGCGGCTGAATAGTAAAGCTGGTCAAATGAAAATGGATTTGCATGATTTAGCTGAAGGTTTGCCCACAGATTACAAAACCCTGATGGATGTGGCGGCTGCAACTTATAAAATTTATGAACAGCTAGATCAGCTTAAGCAACAGCTAAAAACAATGGAGAATTAGCAATGACTAACAATATTAATGAATTCAAAAAGCTAGTAGATGCAGAAGAGTTTTTTAACTTTTTTAATCTGCCTTATGACAAAGAAAATGTAAATGTGCATCGGTTGCATATTTTGAAGAAATTTTCGCAATATATGGCGGAAGTTGACGAGCATTTTCCTGATTTGAGTACAGAAGACAGACTACATCAATATTCTTTAGCTTTGCAAAAAGCTCATGATGTTTTTCTGGAATCAACAGCCTATGAACAAAAGCTGTTCAAGGTGTTTAATGACAAGCCGAAGAATGTAGTTACGCTGACAGAAATCACTTCTGATTAGGAGGTAAAAAGTGATCAACCTAACGCCTACCGAATTAGAACGCTATAGTCGCCAAATGATGCTCCCAAATTTTGGCGAACTAGCTCAAAAACGCCTGAAGTCTGCGACGGTTTTGGTTACTGGTGTGGGGGGATTAGGCGGTACGGCGGCGCTTTACTTAGCAGTAGCGGGTGTTGGGCGACTAATCCTAGTCCGGGGTGGTGACTTGCGGTTGGATGATATGAATCGTCAGATTTTAATGACTGATGATTGGGTCGGTCAACCACGGGTATTCAAAGCTAAAGAAACTCTGGAAGCTATCAATCCTGATATCCAGGTGGAAGTAGTTCATGATTACATCACTGCGGAAAATGTAGACTCGTTAGTACAATCGGCTGATATGGCGCTGGATTGCGCTCACAATTTTACGGAACGCAATTTGCTGAATGCGGCTTGTGTGCGTTGGCGTAAACCGATGGTGGAGGCTGCAATGGATGGGATGGAGGCTTACCTAACTACGATTATTCCCGGTGTGACTCCTTGTTTATCCTGTCTGTTTCCAGAAAAACCTGATTGGGATAGACGCGCTTTTTCAGTTCTGGGCGCTGTCTCTGGGACACTTGCTTGTCTGACGGCGTTGGAGGCGATTAAGCTGATCACTGGATTCAGTCAACCTCTGTTATCTCAATTGCTGACCATTGATTTGAATCGCATGGAATTTGCCAAGCGTCGTTCTCAACGCGATCGCGCTTGTCCAGTCTGCGGTAACACTGCACCTTGGAGATATGGTCAACCTCCATCAATGGAACCTACAAGTAATTGTACAACCTAGTTATTAGTCATTAGTCATTAGTCAAATGAAAAAACCACTAACTGATAACTGATAACTCACACCACAACTTAATCGCAAGACATCAGGAGACGTAATGGCTGTTAGCTTAACGGAAAAAGCAGAGTTTCGTCTGCGAGCATTTCTACAAGGTTCTTCCTCTAATAATAATGACGCGAAAAAAGGTATCCGCGTATCTGTAAAAGATGGTGGTTGCAGTGGCTATGAATATGGAATTGATGTCACTAGCAAACCACAAGCAGATGATTTAGTAATTCAGCAAGGTAATGTGCTGATTTACGTTGATGCTAAAAGTGCGCCGTTATTGGATGGGGTAGTAATTGACTTTGTAGAAGGGGTAATGGAAAGTGGCTTTAAGTTCACTAACCCTAATGCAAGTGATACCTGCGGCTGCGGAAAATCATTCAAAACAGATGATGGTACACCGACTGGTATACCTTGCGGCTAGTTGACTATTTGGGGAGTTGAGAAAAACACTGTGTGGAGTTTTTCGAGATTTCTGTTAGTACCAAATAGATTTGACAGTTTCCCATAGACATAACCGCTACTTACTGATCTATGGGTTAGCCAAAAAGTGCCAGTTAGTGCAGCCGGAGGAAACTCATCAATGCATTATCCTCTTCAGTGCTGGTTCTCGGAGTTTTAAGTTAACTCGATTAACTGCGAGATATTCATGTAATTCTATAACTTTTGAGGAGAACCGGAAAATGGCTAGTTACCAAGTTAGATTAATCAGCAAAAAGGAAAACCTCGACACCACAATTGAAGTGGATGAAGACACTAACATTGTGGATGCAGCAGAGGAAAATGATATTGAGTTGCCTTTCTCTTGTCATTCAGGTTCTTGCTCTAGTTGTGTGGGAAAAATAGTTGAGGGTGAAATTGATCAATCTGATCAAGTCTTTTTAGATGACGAGCAAGTGTCTAAAGGATTCGCTCTACTTTGCGTTACTTATCCCCGTTCTAATTGCACAATTAAAACTCACCAAGAAGCATATCTTGTGTAGAGTATTGCTTTGAACGCTACTCTTAGCAATGTTTAGTTACAGCAGTTTTTATCGAGATTTATCTGTTTGATCATCTTTTGATTGACCACTGCTGTGAAGATGAGGGATTCATTTGATCCTTCATCTTTTTTTATGATCAATTAGAACATTGAGAATAGCTAGATTGTCGAACTTTGAGATAATTCTGCTGTCTGACTGAGCCAGCGAGTGGCAATTTCTTCTAAAGAGCCATTTTCCGACATGAGTCGTAATTGAATGTTGAGTTGTTTTCTGAAGGGGCTATCAATGGGTAAAACAAAGCCATAAAGCTCATTTCCTAGAGATAAGTTAGTTATTTTTAGGTTGAGTTTGGGGTTTTGGCTGAGGTAATATTCCATAGCGGGTCGGTCGAATACCACTGCATCTGCTTTTTCTGTAGATAATAGTCCCACTGCTGCGGCTAAGGTGGGTAATTGTTGGACTCGATTACTATAGTTCTGCACTACCTCAACGCTAGATGAACCTGCGACAGTTGCTAATCGGGATGCTTCTAGGTTAGAAGGACTGCTAAATCTTTCCGTAGAATCACCGGATAAGGCGATGGTGATGGCGGAAGCTAGTCCTGCTGTGAGTGAAGAGACTGTGACTAAGGCTAATACCATCCAAGTTCCAGCGATGAATCGACCCATTGGGGTAACAGGTGCGCGATCGCCATAACCGACTGTAGTCAATGTTACTAGGGCGAACCACATTCCGTTACCTACTCCGTGAAGGTATTTTTTCGGAAATTGTTCAGTATTTTGATGGCGTTCGGCTAACCAAATTAAATTTCCGACTACGAATAGAAGGATTACTAATATCCCGATGGAAGTTAACACCGCAGTTTCAAAAAAAGGTTTTACTCGACTCCACACACTGGGATCATCATCTTTGCTTAAAACGGCAATTTCTGTAGAAAAATAAGGTTGGGTAAAGTCAACTTTTTCTAGGCGCTGTGCAGTAATGGTGATGGGGCCAATTAATAAATCTAATTCTCGCTGTTCTACAACTTGCAGAGCATTATCTACCGTCGATTGGGGTATTAATTCATATTCTAGATTTTGAGACTCAGCGACTTTTTCCCATACTTCTACACTAATTCCGGAAATATCGGCATCTTTTTCAACTACGAAGGGAGCAGATCCAACTACTCCAACTCGTAGAGGTGCGGCTGAGGCTAAAGTGGGAGCAGAAATAACTAAAGCTACAGCTACTCCAGTTAAGCAATTATAGTTGGCTGCAAAACCCTGACGGATCTCAAAAATTGATGCAGACACAATGCTATGTAATTGCTGTGAACCTGGAAAGTGGCGGAAATTCATGAGTTATTGACTCCTGATGTACTACTTTTGCGATCGCATTTCCAATAATTAACAATTTTTGGGTCAAATGTGAAGTGTGCAGTTAAATCTTTGTGGATAATTGCCAGAGTTGAATTTGGTAACACAGATGTTTGTCAAAAATTTCCCTAGCAGCTAAACCCTCAGCAATTGGTTTATCTAGCCAACGTTTAACAGCCCAATTTCCTAATGTGTATAAAGGTGGAACGGCGATTTTTACAACATCAGCAATATATTTAAATGTCGTTATTCCAAAAGTCCGAAAATTATTCAGACATAAATCAATTGTTGGTACAACTGATCGGGAAATATCTTCACTTTTAATTAGTTTAAATCCAGCTTTTTCTAAAGCGTTTTTCAGTTCACTAGTCACATGACAGTTAGAAAAAATTCCCTCTTTGTATTCCGCATTCAGCCTCATCATATCGGCTATTAGCAAGTAACTACCATTACTGAGTAACCGGGCTGCACCTTCGGCTAGGTCATCCACAGCAATATATTGACTACTTTCACTGCAAAGAACTAAATCATAGTTATATGTAGCCGAAAAATCTTCAAATCTGGTTAAATAAAAAGGGATTTTACCGTTAGTATTTTGCAGAAATCTTTCTTTTTGCACTGCGTCGGGTGCTAGTCCTTCAACACTCAAACCACGTTCCGCCAGTAATTTTGCATTACCACCAATACCACAGCCGACATCTAAAACGGTTTTGATTTCTTCAGGAATGAAACTAAACAGTTTAGTTGTATAAGCTACTTGGGCAGTACGTAAATGAGTTAAAGTCAATTCTTCCCCAATGCTTGGTATGACTTCCCAATAGCCGTAATGTAGATAGGAGGAACCGGTGAGTCCCATATAGTAATCTATGGCTGCATTTTGGTAACGAGTTGCTTTGGGAATATGAATTGAATTGGGTTTTTGCATTTAGGGTGACGGTTAGGTTTCGCTGAAGTGCGGAAAGTATAATCAGTTATGCGATCGCCCTGTTGATTATCTTCAGATGCGATCGCCCCAATACTTTAAAACTATCGTAATTTTAGCTACTTAATCTTGACTCGATGTAGGCGCGGGTACTGCTGGAATGTTGGCTAAAACCCCGGATTTCAGTGGTTGTGGACGTTCACTCCACGGTAACAAACCTTCTGGGTGTGCATAATATTTACCTGCACACTGGAACACACCTGCAACTTCTGTCGGTGATAAATCAGCCGCAATATCCCCAAAAAGATAAGTAGATTTACCATTCGCAGCGAAAGAAATCACACAAGAGCGATTGCAAGCGCTCATACATTTAACCGGTTGAATCACAAATTCCCTGTTTAATTCCCACTGGGAATAATCCGCTTGTAAATGTTTCAGCAGTTTTTCTCCGCCACTTTCACCTACACGTTTACCATCCTCCCACTTACTCGCACAAGTAGTACAAACAAACATGATATGTTCTGCTGTCATCTATACCTCGTAGATTTTAGCTAAATTTACTTATATATCGGCGGGTATTCTGACTTACGCAATTTTAAATTTGGGGTCTTAAATCTCAAACTAAAAATCTAAAATTAGTTTACAGCTGCGGGACAGTGCTGGATTTACACCAAGCTTTCCCCGTTACCTCTAATAGTTAATTTTTATTAGAACCGAACCTATTAAAATCTAACATATTTTCGTCATTTTTATCACATAGCAAAATCAACCCAATTTCCTCAGTATATTTTTTATTTAGTTACTTATTTATTACTCATCAGTCGTTGTTATCTGAGTAATTATCAATAACTCTTATGGAAATAGGACTTACGCGCATAATCTACCTTTTCTTGGCGGCTTGGCGGTGAGATAAATCAAGATTTTTGGCAATTATTGCGTAAGTCCTGGGAAAAACTAAATGAAATTTCCTATCTATAAAAATGGATCTGTATTTTTAGTGACATTTTGAAATTTTCTTCAGCCAATCCTCCTGAATATATCTGGGGATCTTTATAAATCATTCATAATCTAAACTTATCAGAGTGATAATATATAGATAAGCTAAATTGTTGCTAGTGAACCTAAACCTCAACGACAAGTCATTACAGAATTGTTTCAGAGATTTTCATCAAAATTTTGGTGCAGCTATCGAGAAAAATCTCAAATAGATACAAGCATAAAATCACGGAACTCTGCGTAAATCTTTTCCTAAATAAAGTTAATTAATTTAAGTATGCAATAAATCTCACAAGTCTGGAATTAATCACATTTTAGAGTTTTGCGGACTCTAATTATCTGGAAGACCATAATTTTTCCTGAATATGGTAGGTATAACCTGTCATTTAAATTGACGAGTAAATTTAGGAATATCGAGGATTAGTAATGAATCAGATCAAAAAACAAAAAATCAGTGCAGTTACCAAGCAATGGCTGATAGTAAATGGCTATAATCCTGATCATTTAAATCAACAAGGTATAAATGGTGATACAGCTTTGATAAAAGCTACTAGAGAAGGAGTCTATGCAGTTGTTAAAGAATTAATTGATTTAGGTGCAAATATTAATGCTAAAAACCATGACCGCAATAATGCTTTATGGTTTGCTTGTTTTGGCAATCATTACGATTTAATGAGTTTGCTATTAGCGGCTCAAATCAATATTAATAATCAAAATGATCATGGTGCAACTGTGTTAATGTATGCAGCTTCAGCCGGAAAAACAGGTGTAGCTCAATTACTTTTACAGCATAAACCTAACTTAAATTTAAGAAATATAGATGATCAGAGAGCCATAGATTTTGCTAGCGATATTGAGGTATTAAGGTTACTTAAAAATGCCGAAAGTTCATAATTTAGTAACGGACTTACATGATGCTACTAAGCATTATTACTTATCTGCACAGATGAACTCTAGCATAGCCACAGATCAACTTTGACCAGGATAAAATTTATCCAACTATTGGGAATAGACATTCAATTAGACATTTCCGGAAACAGTTTATTTGTGCAGAAGATTATCTATATATCTGGGGAAAATTGAACCAGGGATAGCAACAGAGTCTTTTGTTGTGCATTAATTAGAGGGGATATTACCTAGACTATATCAAGGTAAGCATCTGCTGAAAGCCAGTAATTTCAATGAATAAACAGTTTACTTATGTGTGAATCAGGCGATCGCTCAAGATTGTGCTGTAAGTTTTTTCTTTCCATCTGACTATATAAGTTATCAAACTGCTATGTAATTATCTGGGAATTAATTCTAGCAATATTAGTGCTTTTAAAAATGTTCTCTACGCAATGGCTATTAGCAAATAATTAGGGTTAAAAACAGAGATGGCTAACAATAAGTTTTCTTTTAATAGTGATGATTCTCACCATAAACAACCGACATCAGCAGATATTATACTGCGACAACAACTAGAATATTCCATTAGCAGGTATTTTTATCAGGGATGCGATCGCACCGTTCAAAATCTGCTATCTAATTGTCGCTGGTATGTCACCACCCGCGCTAACGCCATGACATTAGTAATTGAATGTCCTGATCAAGTTAGTAATTGGCGAGTTTTACAACAAATCGTCCCTATGGGAACATTACTCAACTCCATTATTAGCAGTGCTAAAATTCGTGTTTGTCCCCCGGATAGTCAAGGGATACCTTTTGAAATGAGAGTAGATGAACTTGCAGTTTATCGTGATTGGGCGTAATTTATAATTCGTAATTCGTAATTGAGTTTACTGGCTGATGAGCTTAGTTAATTGTTGAAAAACAGAATCGGCGGCGGATTGTACTACAGGACTTAATTCTAGTCCTAAATCGAGATTTGCAGCTTCAATTAGGTAAACTGTCACTTCTTCGGGAAAGTCCTGACCAAATATTTTCCGTCCGGCGGCTAAAGCATGATCCCAGCGAAAATCATGTAAATTATAACTAGGTTCTGGTAAAGCTGCTAATTCTTTACCTGGAACCTTAAATATAGCACCTGGTTCCGAGCCTGTGGAACTAGCATCAATAATGATTAATTGTTTGCTACCTCTAGCTTTAAACATGACATCCATTCCCCCAGTTCCACAGTCATAAACTCGCAGATGAGGATGGGGATTTGTCAGGAGATATTGTTGTAGACGTTGGGCAATAATTACGCCCACAGCATCATCACTACGGTTAAGGTTCCCGCAACCAATAATAGTTAGCAAGAGTTTTAAAATTAGGTAATTATTAGTGACGAAATCAGAGGCTGAGACTGATCAAACAGACAAAACCTCTGAGAACTAAATTATGGGCAAAGATTAGATTTTTATCCCATGTTTATTAGCAATTTCCATAAACTTTTCATACTGCTGTTGTGATGCATCATTTATGATCATTTCTGCTTGTTGTGGAGTATTCCCATCTTTAGGAATTAAATACTTGATATAAAGGGCGATAAAATCGGCTAAAACTGCCAAACCGGATAACCCATGTTCGTCAGCTTCCTTACCCGCGATCGCCGCCACCAAACCTGCTTTAATTGGGTCTGGTTTCACCTTCATAAACTGGTCAATTATCTGAGGAACATACTCGGCTGGAGGTAAGTTATTTAACTTACGTTGGTCGGGAGTAAATTCACATCCTGCGACTTTTGACTGCTCTAAAACACACCATTCTATGAACTCTTGTATTCCGGCTTCAGGAAGGCGAGAAAGATATTTATGTAGCGCTATATCAGACACAAGCTTACCTTATAAATGTATGTTTTTTGAAGTGCATCACAGCTAGATTAACCCATTACTTCTCTGATTTTTAGTGTGTTAGGCTACGGGATTTTTAGAAATAGGTAGATTATAGATATAGAAAATTTAAGTAGTTGTTATTTCTTGGTATATATCAGGGCATACTAAAAATCAGGTATAGACATACAACGTGTGCATGAAACCTGTTAGACACAAAGGGCAACTAATTAAGTGGAAAGATGATCGAGGTTTTGGTTTTATCGAATCCAGTGAAGGTAGTCAAGAAGTCTTCATTCACATTAGCGCATTTAGAAACCTGAATCGTCGTCCCCAAGTTGGTGACATTATTTGTTATCAACTCGCAGTTGAGCAAAATGGCAAATTACGAGGGTGTAACGCTTCCATTGAAGGGATGATAATATCAAAACCTGTATCTCAATCCTTACCTTCTCAGAGACCAAAAAAGTTGAAATCACCGCCTCTGGTGAAATCTTCGTCATTAGGATTAGAGGTATTACTTTTATCTTTAATACCTAGCTTGGGTTCCATCCATTTTTTACGAACTACAGGCATCCCACTACCTCTATTCCTGTATCCTGGCATGAGTTTAATTACCTTCGCCTTGTACGCTGACGATAAATCGCGGGCAAAAAAAGGAATCTGGAGAGTGCCAGAAAAGACCTTACATCTATGTGAATTTTTCGGTGGTTGGTTAGGTGGATTTATTGCCCAAAGGAAATTACATCATAAAAGTTCCAAAGCCGCTTATCAAGTCGAGTTTTGGACAATAGTAATTTTACATCTGGTATTTTGGGTTGTCTGGCTACTGGCTCATCCGACATTAATAAAGATGATATTTTTGGAAAAATAATTGTCATCAGCAATTGAGTTAATAAATTTAATTGAGCCAAAGTCTAAGTGAACGGTTCAAACTTGGGTATTTTTTATACAACTCTAAAATTAGACTATAGACTTTTATTTTAAGGGTGAAAGTGCAAAAATACTAGGCAGTTACGAATAATTACTGTAAAATTATAATGTTATCTATGCTTGGAATGCATCTCTAATCAATGACTAATCAAAATCAAAGTGATGCTAGCAGTAAAAAGATTGCAGCTGGTATCTGTGCAATTTTGCTAGGAGTTTTTGGTATCCATAAGTTTATTCTTGGTTACACAACCGAAGGCTTGATCATGTTGCTTGTTTCCGTACTCACCTGTGGTTTCGTTGCACCAGTAATGGGAGTTATTGGATTAGCTGAAGGAATTATTTACTTAACTAAGACCGATCAAGAATTCTCCGATCTCTATATTACCAACAAAAAAGGCTGGTTCTGATCCGGAAGTGTTGAAGTTTTTTTTACCGTTTTAATTTAAGAGTATATCAGTGTTTCAATTATCTTCCTATCCTTTGTCATACCAGGGTAAACTACTGCGTTGGGGTATACTAGGATTTTCTTATGCCCCATTAATTGGTACATATTTTTACAACCAAAATTATAAAATCGCGTTTCTAGTTTGCCCTATACGACACTTAACAGGTATTCCATGTCCCACCTGTGGCATGACTCGTTCATTTATGGCTATTGGTCGAGGAGATTTGAGCCAAGCACTAGCGGAACATTTATTTGGCCCACTTTTATTTGCTAGCTTCCTAGTTGCAATAGTTCACATTACCTTAGAGTTATTAACAAGACACCGCATTACAGCATTCTATTGCCACCTATTAAGGCTCAAAAAGCTACAAATATTGGGTCTACTTATCCTTTTTATTTATTATTTTTGCCGTCTATATCACATATCACAAACTGGAGAAATGTATATTGCTTTCAGTACATCTCCTCTAGGCCAATTGTTTCCGACGGTAAATGTTAAATAACTACCTCGCTGACTCTGTGACTATGTATTTGTTAATAAAAAATTCTGATTGAGATTGCTATGCTCAGTATCAAAAGTAAACAGATATTTTGGTTTTTATTACTTGTATTAGGCTTTGGATATTTCAACGCCATGTCTAATTTAGAAATAAATCTTTATTTGAAAACCCTAATTGCCCTTGTGCCAATGCAAATTACGGCTCTTATTTATGTCGCCTATCTACATTGGAATCGGAGTTGAAATGGTAAAATATTCATTAATATTTAAACTATGTTTAAGCTTTAATTTAGGAAAGATTAGTTTGTGATTGTTGGTGTTCTGAATACAATTGTTCAAAAACAGTTATCAGATCCGAATCATGACGAAACTGATAACTGATAACTGATTTAAGCAGTCCGAAAACGCGCCAACTCTTCACCAGTCTTCGCATCATGGGCGTGAACAGTACACACCAAACAAGAATCAAAAGCCCGCGCCACATGACCAACTTCCACCGGGTCGCTAGAATCCTCAATGGGAGTCCCAACTAAAGCCTCCTCAATGGGGCCGCGCTTACCCTCACCGTCACGGGGGCCAATATTCCAAGTACCCGGCGCAATGACTTGGTAATTTTTAATCTTACCGTCCTCTACCTCAACCCAGTGAGACAAAGCACCCCGCGCTGCTTCCGTTGCACCCCAACCCTGGCCATCCTTTTCTCTAGGCTTGATGTACCAAGGGTCATTTAACTTGAACTCCCGTAAACAGTGTTCCGCTTGGCGATATAACTTGACCAGTTCATGAACTCGTCCTAGCTGACGCAGGTGAACATTTGCACCGCCCATACTTTTGAAAGCATCGAGAATAAAGCCGTCATGATGTTGCCAGGGTTCACCGTGATGACCACCAGCGACCAATTGCCGGGCGAAGGGGCCTGCTTCTAAGCGTCCGAAGTCTTTGTGTAGGACAGCGCTTGACCAAGAATAGGCGTTATCAAAGTCCTTGGTATTATTTGCTGTAGGTTTCGTGGTGCGATCGCTAGGATGAATATTTGCTGTACCCTCATCGTACCAAGAATGTGTCGTATTCTCCCGGATAAAAGACTGATCAATAAAGGTGTGAATATCTCGGAAACTGTCATAGACACCACCCTTCATAATCATCGCCGCATTACGCCCTTCCACCGTGGGCTTTTGGTATTTGTCCTCATGGGCTAAATATCCCCAAGTCACATACTTACCCACACCAGCGCCATATCTATCTAAACCGATATCTAAACCCATGCGCCAATAAAAACCCAAATCTGACTCACGATGATTGCGGTCTTCATCCAACCAGTCCATGAAATCATTATAGGTCTGGATTTGTTCGTAACGTTCCAAAGAACATCCCAGCCACACAGGTTCTAACCAATTAGTGCGGAAATATTCCAGAATTGCCCAAGCGCGGGTAATATCCGTCAGAGTCGGGGCGCACATCACACCACCAGGAACCATATAACTGCTATGGTAACTTGTGCAATCCTCATAATGTTACTGAAGAACTTGTTTTATAAAGTTTTCTGGTATGAGATAACATTTTATTTTCACTAGTTCAGTTTATAAATAAGGGAATATTTAGGGAATAAGTCAGAAAAATCAGGGTAATTGCGAGGAGACTTATGCCACATCTACACATGAATATGCAAACGCAGACTTAACCGACTGGTTCGCAGATATATTTGCAGACTTTGAGCCGCAGAACACCACAGATGGCAGCTATAGGGAATGGCGAAAATAAAAGCAACGGAATTACAGTATCAAGCAGTTTTTCAGCAGAAGTTAGTCGAGGCTAATAATAATTTAAAACGGGAGAGAATTAAAGTTAGCATTAAACAAACTGGCAATTCTCTCCAATTACGAGCTACTTTACCTTTAAAACCAGGCGATAAAAATTTAAGTAAGCAGAAAAAGCAGTATGATTTATCTCTAGGAATACCTGCAAATTTAGAGGGACTGAAAACTGCAATTGAAGAAAGTTACGAGTTAGGTAAATTAATTGCTCGTCATACTTTCGAGTGGAATGAAAAGTATTTAGGAATTAAATCTAGAGAGAAGCAAGAAATCAAAACTATTGGCGAATTATTAGATACATTTGATGAAAAATATTATCAAACCCGTCAGAAAACTATCACCAGTCAAAATACTTTTGCTAACTATATATCTGTAATTAAAAGGAACTTTTCTCTCACTCATTTAGCCACAAAGGAGAATTTTGAGGAAATTATTAATTCATTTCAGGGCAATAAAAAAAATGAACTAATAGCTGTAACTTCTGTTTTTATTAAAACCTTTAATTTAGGATTTCAACTCGATGTCAAACGAGATCATGTTACTCCTGCTTATAGAGAAATTCCTGAAGATGAAAAAATAATATCTGCTTTTGACCTCTTTGAAAAATTCGCCCTCAACCGCAAAAATACAAATATTAGTGATGAAATAGACACTTGGGAAATGTGGCGTTGGGTATATGGAATGTTGGCGACTTATGGGTTAAGACCAAGGGAATTATTTGTCCAACCAGATATTAATTGGTGGATGTCTCCCCAAAATATAGACCATACGTGGAAAGTGAATAAAAATACCAAAACTGGATATCGTGAAGTTATCCCCTTTGTACCTGAATGGATAGAATTATTTGATTTAAAAAATCCCAAACCATTAAAGATTTTAGAGAAAAAGATGGCAAAAATTGCATCTGTGCAAAATATTAATTGGATGCGGAGAGATATATCCAGATGGTTTCGGAAAGTGGGAATTGAGTTTCAACCCTACGATTTACGGCATGGTTGCGCGATTCGTTCCCATCTTCAGGGAATACCTATTAAAGCCGCAGCAGACAACTTGGGTCATACTGTTGATGAACATACAAAAACCTACCAAAGATGGTTTGGGATTGAAAACCGGAAAAAAGCCTTTGGTGAGGTAATTAGTCAAAAGTCATTAATTGAGTTGCAGAAGAATGAAATATTGGCGCTACGGATGGAGAATGAAAGGTTAAGGTTGGAGGTGGAAAAGTGGAAATTGTTGGGAAGTAAAAATTCAGAGGACTGCGAACAGCTTTACTACCACGGTTAAGAACGTGGGTATAAATATTTGTATATAGCGGTTATCGGTTGAGTGAGATACAAGAACCCCACCCCCAACCCCCTCCCCGCAAGCGATGATGGGGCTTATGATGTATCCCATTCAAGTGCATACCGCTATAATACTCTAAATAGGATTATTATCCAGAATTTTTCTGTATAATAACTAGTTAGGCTGCTTAAAATGAAGTCCATCAGCCAAGTAAACTTAAGGAGAGATTGGTAATGTTTGAATGCCTTAGAAATAGGTGGACAAGAATAGATGTCGGATCATTTCATGGTGTTAGGCGCACATATTTGTTACGTTCTTCAACTGGCATAGATTTCACTTGGAGATGGCGTGGCAGTTTTTTACCTTTTCAAAAAAAAGGTAAATCTTCTGGCGGTGAAGCTAGGGCTAAGTTGCCACCAATAAGTGTGATTTGGATACTTAGAGTGAAACCTAAAGAAGATACATTTATATCTGTTGAGGTTGAATAAGTGCGATAGCGAAGCGCTCCGTAGGAATCGCTTAAAATCCATTATCTTGTGCTTTCTTAACTGCGATTAACTGCGATCGCTAATATTGGGTTAGTGCGATCGCTCAATTTCCATTATTTTGTGCTTCTTTAACTACTATTAACTGCGATCTCTAATATTGAGTTAGTGCGATCGCTAAATTTTCATTATCTTGTGCTTCTTTAACTGCGATTAACTGCGATGCCTTTGGCGATTCTAGGTTAAAATGAGAGCGCGACTCCATCCTTTCACCAAACCTCAAATGAGGAGATTCTCAAATGTCATTGGTTGAACTCATGTCACAAATCCAGATACTGCCGAAAATTGATAAGCTTCGGCTGATGCAGTTTCTTGCCACAGAACTGGTAAAAGAAGAAGATGCAAACTTCTTTGTTGCAAATCAAGAGTATCCGGTCTGGTCGCCTTACAATTGCTCTGAGGCTGCCAATATTTTGATGAATCTTCTGGCGACAAAGCAACAAGAAAAGAATGGTTGACGCTCAAAGATTTCCCTACAAAATTATTGACAGCAGCCTTGGTATGGTGGATAGAATGCCCCATCTGCCTTTGACTCTCGGTTATAACGATCATTCCTTGAAGGTTGAAGGCTTATTGGACACAGGCGCAAGTGTGAATGTTTTGCCCTACGAAATAGGAAAGCAACTAGGTTTTATCTGGGAGAATGAGACACTCTCGGTTATATTGGCAGGAAATTTAGCACAATTTGAAGCTCGCGCAGTTGTTGTTGATGCTCAAGTCGGTTCATTCCCAACTATTAACCTGGCATTTGCCTGGACACAAGCAACCAATGTGCCTTTGATCTTGGGACAGGCGAATTTCTTTTTTGAGTTTGATGTCTGCTTCTTCCGTGCGCGTTCTGAGTTTGAAATTCGCCCCAAGCGGGTTGACTAAAACTGGAGATTCACTAACTATGATTAACTGCGATCGCTAATGTTGGGTTAGTGCGATCGCTGATCTTGTAGGGTGCGTTAACGGAGTGTAACGCACCATTAAATATATATAAATGCAACGCACCATATTTATGATTATTTACCGATTTTCGGTGCGTTACGCTGGCGCTAACACACCCTACGATTTAATCCGTTTAATCGTCCCAATATCCTTGAGGTTTTTCCTTTCTCCTATCTTTACCCCAATCGGTTGGATAAATTCCTTGGGCGATAAACCTATGAATACTGGAATACTGCCAATCTTGGGGACTTTCACACAATCCATGTCGAACCGGATTATCATGAATATAATCACAATGGAGCGCAAAATCCCGTTCATCCCGAATTAAATGCTCCCAAAACCGACGTTGCCAAAGATTACTTTCTCCTCGCTTTTGTCGTGATTGAGAAACTTCCCGATTAACTCCTAATTCTTGTCCATAATGTTTGGTAACATAAGTTTTAATTAAGCGCAATCTAACCGACAAATCTTTATCATCAGGGGGTAAAGTCCACAAACAATGAAAATGATCAGGTAATAAAACAAAAGCATCAATACAAAAAGGATATTCTCCCCTTACTTTTTCTATTGCTTCTCGGAGAGATTTTCTCCCTATGTCAGTACAGAGCCAAGATTCTCTTTGATAAGTGACTTGTGTGATGAAATATGTACCTCCAGAAACATTAGGTCTTCTATAATTAGGCATAGGGAGTTAGTATAGGTGAAATTAAATTATTTTTTATTTATTGTATTGTCTAGGGTAACCGTTCAGGGGGGGGTGGAAGAGCGATCGCCAAAGGAGGGGCTGAGTCCTGCGGATATGCTTGTGCGTTCGCCCATCGCTAAAAATTCTCCCCAAAATCTGATAAATTAAGTGATATGGAAG
>NZ_JAYGHG010000047.1:0-26785 GCF_034931085.1 Nodularia harveyana UHCC-0300
TACCGGTTAACCAACCGCCTAGTGCTAGGTAAGCGCAGGGGAATAATAATATCCCTGACCAGCCTACGAATACGAAGCGATCGCGTTTTAACCAGTCGTCTAATACGTCAAACCACCCTCTTGTACTGGGGGCGCGTCCCACTGCGATGGTCATTGAACTAAAATCCTCTTTTACTAAAATTTCAACGTTTTTGAAGCAACGCTATCGGCTATTTTTCCGACTTTACGCGAGTACAACGAGGAATTAACGTTTTTTTGAGAATCTCAGATGCTTTTAACGTCTGAGAATCTGAGAGGTTACCATCTTAATGATCGGATTTTCTCAGACTTATTTCATTACACGTACCATTGGCTAATTATGTAGCTTGTGGTAGCTTAATGATTCTTAACTTATCACATTAGTTTGGTTTTTCGCCCAATGGACTTCGATAAACTAGGTATTAAACACAAACTTATTATCTAACTATAAATATCAGAATTTTAACAATCTGACATAACTCTTCTCAGAAATCTTAAAAGTATTCGTCCTCAGCTTGCAAGAAAAGCCCCGGAAATGGCAGACTTGAATAGCGAAGAACTCACAGGCCAAGGTAGTTCAATGACGGTATCAACAACAATTAACCAAGATGATTCGCCCAATGGCGATCGCAAACCCTCAAGTATCCTGCATCAAAATGTTCTGGGTTCTCGTCGGTTTAGTAACTACTGGTGGGCAACTATCGTAACATTGGGAGCCACAGGCTTCTTATTAGCTGGGCTATCTAGTTACTTGAAAGTAAATTTACTTCTAGTTACCGATGCAACTCAACTAATATTTGTACCCCAAGGGCTGGTTATGGGGTTATATGGCTCTGCCGGCTTACTTTTAGCCTTATATCTATGGCTGGTAATTTTATGGGATGTCGGCGGCGGCTATAACGATTTCAACCAGGAAACTGGCGGGATCAAAATCTTCCGTTGGGGATTCCCCGGTAAAAATCGTCGCATCGAAATTGACAGCTATATTCAAGATGTCCAGTCTGTAAGAATCGACATTAAAGAAGGCCTCAATCCCCGTCGCGCTCTCTACCTACGCGTCAAGGGTCGCCGGGACATACCTTTAACAAGGGTAGGTCAACCGTTATCTCTAGCAGATTTAGAAACTACAGGCGCAGAATTAGCCCGCTTTTTGAGAGTACCCCTGGAAGGACTTTGAAGAGGCAGGGGGGCAGGGTGCAGGCTTGCCCTGAGCGGAGTCGAAGGGGTGCAGGGGGGAAGAGGTAGCCTTATATCTCACAATCCCTAATCCCCAAATCCCCAGTCCCTTAAAAAGATAAGATAATCTGTTAAATCAGTAACTGAGTATGCGGTTAAAATTTTCACAATTTCTGTTTGTATTGTTGATATTCGGCGCTTTGACGTTGGGAGGATGTTTAGATCGGGATGTTGCTTCTGATTCCGCTTCTCCCACTTCTACAGCAGGTGATTCCACTACAACTACAACATCCGTATCTGAAACTATAAATGAGAGTGTTCCTGGAATGAAAGATTTACCAAAACTCGAAGGTAAGGCTACTGTGGTGATGACCGTTAACGGTTCACCGATTACCATCGAGGTAGACGGTACTCAAGCCCCAATTACAGCAGGTAATTTCGTCGATTTAGTCCAAAAAGGTGTGTACGATGGGTTAGTTTTCCATCGCGTTGTTCGTGACCCAGAACCTTTTGTAGTTCAAGGCGGCGACCCTCAAAGCAAAGACCCCAATTTTCCCGCCAATAGATTGGGGACTGGTGGTTATGTTGATCCCAAAATTGGCACTGAACGCCGTATACCTTTAGAAATTACGTCTCAAGGCGCAGACAGCCCAACTTATGGCAAAACTGTAGACCCCGCTAGTGTCACTCTAAAACATAAAATGGGTGCGGTAGCTATGGCGCGATCGCAAATGCCTGATTCAGCTTCCTCACAGTTTTACTTTACTTTGGCAGATTTAGGTTTCCTTGATGGTAGCTATGCGGTGTTTGGTAATGTTACTGAAGGCTTTGATGTAGTGAATAAAATTCAGCAAGGCGATCGCATTGAATCCGCTAAAGTTACTGAAGGCGCTGAAAATCTCAAAACTCCTGAGTAGGAGGGAAGAGGCAGGGGGGCAGGGAGCAGGGAGCAGGGGGAAGAGGCAGGGGGGAAGGGAGCAGGGAGCAGGGGAGAAAGAAATTTCTCAATCCCCAATCCCCGTACACTGAGCGTAGTCGAAGTGCAGTCCCTAATACCCAGTCCCTAATACTTAAATGGTTGTTATCACTGGCATCGGTTTAGTCTCAGCTTTAGGCACAAGTTTAGAAGATAGCTGGCAAAAGTTAATTGCAGGTAAATCTGGTATTCAGTGGTATCAACCATTTTCTGAACTGGAATCATATCCTTTGGGGTTAATTGGGACACAACCACTTGAAGTCAGCAGTTTGACCCAGCAGGTTGTTGCTGCTGCATTAACAGACACGGGATTAGTTTCACCTTTACCTGATTGTGCTGTAGTTATTGGCTCAAGTCGCAGTCATCAAGGCGCTTGGGAATCACTGGCGCGACAAATGTATGGGAATCGTAGCCCCCAAATAGCTTTAAATAATGGGGATGTAGTCTTAGAGAATTGGTTAAATTTTTTACCTCATACCAATGCGATCGCAGCTGCTCGACAAATTGGTGCAACGGGTATAGTTTTAGCACCAATGGCTGCGTGTTCTACTGGGATTTGGGCGATCGCTCAAGCTGCTTTATTAATCGAAACTGGGCAATGTCAACGGGCGATCGCTGGTGCAGTTGAAGCCCCCATTACACCCCTCACCTTGTCAGGGTTTCAACAAATGGGCGCTTTGGCAAAAACTGGGGCTTATCCCTTTGATTTGCATCGAGAAGGCTTAGTATTAGGTGAAGGTGCGGCGGTGTTTGTCTTGGAATCGGCAGAATTAGCACAGCAGCGCCAAGCTAAAATTTATGGTAAGATTCTTGGCTTTGGCTTGACAGCAGACGCATATCATGGTAACGTGCCGGAACCAAATGGGAAAAGTGCGATCGCCGCGATTCAGCAATGTTTAAAACGCAGTTCCCTTACCCCAGCCGATATTGATTACATTCACGCTCATGGTACTGCCACTCTCCTAAATGACAGAGTAGAGAGTAAAATTATACAGAATATATTTCCCCATCAAGTAGCAATAAGTTCCACCAAAGGGGCTACAGGGCATACATTAGGAGCATCGGGAGCATTAGGTGTAGCTTTTTCCCTCTTAGCCATGCAGCAAAATATATTACCACCTTGCGTAGGATTACAAACACCGGAATTTGATTTAAATCTGGTCATGGCGGCGCGTGAAAGTGAATTGCAGAGAGTGTTATGTTTCAGCTTTGGCTTTGGTGGTCAAAATGCTGTTATAGCTTTGGGTAATATTTAGGGATTTAATATTTAAACTTATCAAACTAGCGATCGCCCTCACCAAAACCTAGATTTTCAGAAATAGATATGATAGGAAAGTAAATAAAACTTCAAAAATATTTATCAAATGCTGATTGACTTCCCTGGCTTGACCAAAGTGAAAGACTCAGTGAAAGAAAAAATTTTCTTCGGTCATGAACCAAGCGCCGAGTTAATTGCAATTCTTACCGTCTACTTTGTCCAAGGAATTTTAGGGTTGGCGCGTCTCGCTGTCAGCTTTTTTCTCAAAGATGAACTGCTGCTGAGTCCGGCTCAAGTTTCAGTAATCTTGGGAATTGTCGCCTTACCTTGGATTATCAAACCAGTATTTGGCTTTATTTCCGATGGTTTACCCATATTCGGCTACCGTCGCCGACCATATTTAATTCTATCAGGAATACTAGGAGCCATTTCTTGGATAAGTTTAGCCACCATAGTACATAGTAGTTGGGCAGCTACATTAGCGATCGCCCTCAGTTCTCTCTCAGTCGCCGTCAGTGATGTCATAGTAGACTCATTAGTGGTCGAAAGAGCCAGAGTAGAATCCCAAGCAGCAGCCGGTTCACTACAATCACTGTGCTGGGGTGCTTCCGCATTAGGAGGTTTACTCACCGCATACTTTAGCGGAATGCTGCTAGAACATTTCACCACCCGCACCGTATTTTGGATTACCGCCTCATTTCCCCTCATCGTTTCCGCAGTAGCTTGGTTAATCGCTGAAACCCCCGTCAGCAAAAACCCCACAGATACTCAAAATCCCCTCAGCACCAAGCATCAAATTAAACAACTCCGCCAAGCAGTCAGCCAAAAAGCCATTTGGTTACCCACAGCCTTTGTCTTTGTCTGGTTAGCCACCCCCACAGCCGATTCCGCCTTCTTCTTCTTCAGCACCAACGAACTACACTTTCAACCAGAATTTTTAGGAAGAGTAAGACTAGTAACAAGTGGTGCTTCCTTAATGGGAATTTGGATTTTTCAACGCTTCCTCAAAGGTGTGTCATTTCGGGCAATTTTTGCTTGGAGTACAGTACTTTCCTCAGCCTTGGGAATGACAACCTTATTACTAGTGACTCATACCAACCGGACATTAGGTATAGATGACCACTGGTTTAGTTTAGGAGATAGCCTCATCCTCACCGTTATGGGACAAATCGCCTATATGCCAGTATTAGTATTAGCAGCGAGGTTATGTCCCCCAGGAGTAGAAGCCACATTATTTGCCTTACTCATGTCCGTTTCCAACCTAGCCGGAATGGTTTCCCAAGAATTAGGAGCCATAATCATGCACTGGTTAGGTATTACCGAAACTAACTTTGAATTATTGTGGGTATTAGTAATAATCACAAACCTCAGCACACTATTACCACTCCCCTTCATTCCGTGGTTACCTGCTAACGACCCACAAGCCGATTTACCAACATTACAACCAGCTGCGGTAACACATGAAGAAGAAGCATTGTTACCTAATTTAATACCTTAGTATCGAACCGCCAAGTCGCCAAGAGCGCCAAGAAAGTTCTACCTTTGCGCCTTTGCGCCTTTGCGTGACCTAATCCATATTTTCTCTCAAATTTAACAACAGATGCAAACCTTAAAAACAGAAGAAAATTTAAGTCCTAAACCATCCTATACTCGTGAAGATTGGCAAGGAGGATATAAATCCCTAACCCAAGAATATGATTATTGGATTGATGATATAGAAGGAGAAATTCCCTCAGAACTACAGGGAACATTATTTAGAAATGGACCCGGTTTACTCGATATAAATGGACAATCAATTCATCACCCCTTTGATGGTGATGGAATGATTAGCCGCATCAGCTTTGCGAACGGTCGCGCCCATTTCCGTAACCGCTTTATCCACACAGAAGGCTATTTAGCAGAACAAAAAGCCGGAAAAATCCTGTATCGAGGTGTCTTTGGTACACAAAAACCCGGCGGTTGGTTAGCGAATATTTTCGACTTCAAAATTAAAAATATCGCCAATACCAACGTTATTTATTGGGGTGGTAAACTTTTAGCACTTTGGGAAGCAGCAGAACCCCATCAACTTGACCCCCAGACATTAGAAACTTTAGGCAAAGAATACTTCAATGGTGTACTCTCAACAGGTGAAGCTTTTAGCGCCCATCCTCGCTTTGACCCTAGTTGTAACCAAGACAGTGGCGCACCTTGTCTGGTAAACTTCTCCATTAAACCCGGACTATCCACCACAATTACGATATTTGAACTCAACCCAGACGGCAAAGTTGTGAGAAAACACGCTCATAGTGTTCCGGGTTTCTGTTTCATCCACGATTTTGTCATTACTCCCAATTACTGTCTTTTCTTTCAAAATCCCGTCACCTTTAATCCCATACCTTTAGCCTTGGGAATACGTGCTGCTGGAGAATGTATTAAATTTCAGCCAAATCAACCCACTCGAATTATAGTGATTCCCCGTCACACTCAAACAGGAGTAAAAATTCTCGAAACTCAAGCTGGTTTTGTGTTCCACCACGCAAATGCTTTTGAAGTTGACGATGAAATTGTCATTGACTCCATTTGTTACGAAACACTGCCAGAAGTAGAGCCAAACAGTGATTTCCGGGAAGTTGATTTTGCAGCCATATCACCTGGACAACTGTGGCGCTTTCATCTCAATCTTGAGAATACAACAGTGCGACAACAGATGATTGAAAGTCGCTGTTGTGAATTTCCCAGTATAAATCCTGAACTGGTTGGACGAGATTACCAATATTTATACATAGCTGCTGCCCATAGGGAAACAGGTAACGCTCCCTTACAAGCATTATTAAAAATCGACTTAAAGTCTGGCGAAAGACAAATTTGGAGCGCTGCGCCTCGTGGTTTCATCGGTGAGCCGATTTTTGTTCCCCGCCCAGATGCACAAAAAGAAGATGATGGCTGGGTACTAGCCTTAGTATACGATGCTGCACATCATCGCTCAGACTTAGTAATCTTAGATGCCAAAGATTTTAATAAAGGTACAATTGCCATACTACATCTCCAACATCATATTCCCTATGCTTTGCATGGTAACTTCACGACTGAAATCTAAATCTCTGCGTTAAAAAAATGTAACAGAAACTACAAAATCACCATTTCTTCTCCCAGTCTAGGATAAAATAGAGAAATATATATCCGGTACGCGAAGATACCGCGACTAGGAGAAGATTTTATGGTCTTTACATCTTCATTTCCCTCAGAAGCTGCCACTCCAGCCCACATTTGTCCATTAGACCAAGCCTGTAGTTACTTAGAAGCAGCAGGTAAAGAATTAAAACTAGATCAAGGTGTATTGGCAATTCTCAGTAATCCCCGCAAAGTAGTGACAGTTTCCGTACCCGTGAAGTTAGATAATGGGGAAATTCAGGTTCTTGCAGGACATCGGGTGCAGCACTCTGATATTTTAGGCCCCTATAAAGGCGGGATTCGATACCATCCAGCTGTGACATTGCGGGAAGTTTCCGCCTTAGCGATGTTGATGACTTGGAAGTGTGCATTATTGGGTATACCTTATGGCGGTGCGAAGGGAGGTATAGCTATAAATCCGAAAAATTATAGTGTGGGGGAATTAGAAAGAATCAGTCGCCGCTATATCAGTGAGTTAATTAAAGATATTGGCCCTGCTGTAGATATCCCCGCCCCAGATATGGGTACTTCCGCCCGTGAAATGGCTTGGATGATGGATACTTATTCTGTCAACGTTGGTCATTCTGTTCCAGGAGTTGTGACTGGTAAACCGGTTTCTGTTGGCGGTTCTTTGGGAAGAGAAATGGCAACGGGACGTGGTGTAATGATTATTATCCGTGAAGCATTAGCCCAGAAAGGTAAATCCCTCGCCGGAACGCGAGTAGTTATTCAAGGTTTCGGTAATGTCGGCGGTGCAGCAGCTGAATTATTACACGAAGCGGGAGCGAAGATTTTAGCTGTTTCCACAGGTTCAGGGGGTATTTTTTCCCCAGATGGTCTTGATATTCCGGCATTAAAAGCCTACGCTGCGGAAAATCGTAAAAGTATTCAAGGTTTTCCGCAAACAACACCCATTAGCAATGCAGATTTACTAACTTTGGATTGCGATGTTTTGATTCCAGCCGCTTTGGAAAATCAAATCACCAAGGAAAATATGAGTCAAGTCCAGGCGCAAATTGTCGCCGAAGCTGCTAATGGTCCTGTGACTTTGGAAGCTAACCAATTTCTAGAAGCGCATGGTGTAACTGTGCTACCGGATATTTTAGCGAATGCTGGCGGTGTTGTTGTCAGTTATTTGGAATGGGTGCAGGGTCTTTCTTATCTGTTTTGGGATGAAGAACGAGTTAACAATGAAATGGAAAAGTTAATGGTGCTGGCTTATCACCAAGTAATTGAGGAATCAAAGGTGAGGCAAATTCCTTTACGTTTAGCTGCTTATACTTTGGGTGTGGGTAGAGTCGCCCAGGCGTTGGCTGATAGGGGTCTTTATCCTTAAAAGAATATTACCAGTGTTAATTATACACAGTGTTAAAACATAGATAAGATTTAATGCTGTGTATAATTTATGGCAATAATATATAGATGATTTGTGATAAAAAACTATATTTATGAAGTTTAGGGAAGTCATTCATTATAAGATTGAATTATTAACTAAATCTTAAAAGAAAAATTTTGTTACCAGGGATACAGTATTTTCTAGCTATTACTTTTTCAATACAAGAACGTCTTTAAAAATTATCTGATGTCACCATCAAATCTATTTATCTCAAGGTATTAGTGATGGGGATCACTGTAATTCTAAGATATTTGTAGGGATGGTATTAATTTATATATCTCAGGTAGGATGATAAATTTAGGTGAAAATGAAGATAATGTATAATACATAAAAAATGCCAATCTAAAATTTTCTTAGCAAATATCAGCCAATATTACGGCTATTAGTTATAGCAATTTTCTCAAGAAATAAGGACACTAGCAGATAATCAAACAATTGCAATTAGCGAGTTTGCTCTCTGCTATAACTTAAATCAAATCAAATTTTCTGTCGATTTTAGTCAAATAAAATAACATAAAAATCAGGGGTTAAAAATGAATACATTTCAAAAAATTCACTGTCCAAATTGTGGAAGCGATGCGGAACGTCACTATATTTTTGATAGTCAATTAACTCGGACACAATGCCCAAGTTGCGATTATTTAATGATCAGTTGTACTGTGACTGGGAAGGTGATTGAGGCTTACGCACCAGGAATTAATGTGAAAAAACAATTGAGTGCTAAGGTGAAGTAAAAACTTATTTACTGGCGCGGAGTTGTCCACAAGCAGCATCAGCTTCTAAACCACGAGAATAACGCACGCTGACGGCAGTTTTTTGCTGTTTCAGAATGTTAACAAAAGCTTGAATGCGATCGCTAGTAGGGCGCTTATAGTCAACTTCATGAATGGGGTTGTAGGGAATCAAATTCACGTGACTTTGGAATCCCCGGAGACATTTTGCTAGTTGTAAGGCGTGATGTGGTAGGTCGTTGAACCCAGCCAGGAGGACATATTCAAAAGAAATGCGTCGTCTGGTGATTTCCACATATTCCCGACATTCATGTAGCAAATCTTCTAAAGGATAAGGACGGGCGCTAGGAATTAGTTGTTCTCTAAGTTCTTGGTTAGGTGCGTGCAGACTTACTGCGAGAGTCACCTGTAAGTTATATTTGGCAAATTGAAGAATGCGATCGCGTATACCCACTGTAGAAACAGTTAGCGATCGCTGTCCAATACCGACATCTTGATTTAAAGATGTTAACGACGCTAACACATTATCAGTATTCAATAATGGTTCACCCATACCCATAAATACCACGTGGCTCACCCGTTGCCGAAAATCTTCCTGCACAGTCAACACTTGATCAACAATTTCATGTGTCTCTAAATTCCGAGTATAACCACCCTTACCAGTAGCGCAGAAATCACAGGCCATGGGACAACCCACCTGAGTAGAAACACAAACCGTAAGGCGCTTTGCAGTGGGAATACCTACGGTTTCGATGATTTGACCGTCTGCCAACTTCAACAGATATTTGATCGTACCATCCGGTGCAACAGCCCGATGATGTATGGTGGAACGTCCAATGGGAACTTCCGCAATTGCTGCACGCCATTCTTTAGGAAATGCAGAAATATCAGCGAGCGATCGCACACCCTTATGATAAATCCAATCGTGCAGCTGTTTACCTCTATAAGCTGGTTGTCCCTGCTGCTGTACCCACAGGCTTAAATCTGCAACTGAAGCACCGAGGAGGGGAGGAGTTATTTCTGATTTTAAAGCAAGGGGTGTGGCAGACATAAATAATTCAGAGTTGATGCTAAACCTCTATGCTACAACTTTGAAGTCTATTTAGACATAATTAGTCAACAATCACCCTGACACACTAAAAGTTTTTGGCGGTTCCATAGAAACCAAAAAATCAAGAATGGGGAAACTTCCTCACATGATACTCACCGGATTCGATGATGGGATAGGATTTTCCCATGACTGCGGTGAATTTTTGCTCAATTAGCTGTAAATCTTCTGGGGGTATAGCTTCCCATTGCTCTTTAGTCGCCCAACGAACAATTAAAATCAGTTCTGTGGGATCATTTGGGTTAATCCAAACTTCCTTCCCCAAAAATCCGGGATACTTAGCCAGTCCTGCTGTCCAAATTTCTGCATCCTGCTGAATGTAAATTTCTCGCACTTCCGGCGCAACCTGAAATTTGAGGAGTTCTATGACCACAGCTTTTAATTCCTTCCTTGTCTTTATGAATTTGCCAAAATAGAGATGTAGGCTAAAATGACAACTTTTTCAGAATAGCGTGATTTTATACAGTCAAGAGTCAAAATTAGCCAATGGGAAATGATGAAGAGGAAAGGAATATGGATAATAACAACTGGTTGCAACAGTTAATGATGCTCGGTATTGGTACAACTTCTTTGGTAGCTGAAAAAATGCGGGAAGTAAGCGATGACATGGTTAAGGATGGTAAACTCGACCCTGAACAAGCTAAGGCGGTAATGGATGACGTTGTAGAGAAATTAAAATCTGAGCAGGGTAACTGGGAAGAACAAATGCAACGGCAAATGCGAAATATGATGCAGGATTTGGGTGTGGCGCGTCAGTCTGAAGTGGATGAATTACGCGGGAGAATTGACCGTTTAGAGCGTCAAGTGCGTGATTTAGAAAATAAGCTTTGGCGTTAACAGGTCTTTTGTGATTTAAACTTAATTGTGTCCTGTGGGTAATCTGAAAAATTCTCAATTGCCTTATTTAGGGAGGGCTAATTTTGAAATCCATTTTTCTCAGCGTGGCTTTCATGCTGGTCTGTGTGGTGGTTTTGGTAGTTGCACAAGTTGGAAATAATCTCAACTCTGCTGTTGCTGCTAATTTGACCGAAACTACACCAGCATCAATGACTGTCACCAATAACCAAACCTTGATTGCGAGCAATACTATGTCTGATGATAATGTTGTAACTACTCCGTCTGGACTGAAATATATTGAACTACAAGAGGGAACTGGGGCGACTCCTGAACCAAGAAAAACTGTTGTAGTTCACTACACTGGTACGTTAGAAGATGGTACTAAGTTTGATAGTTCACGCGATCGCAACAGTCCCTTTGAGTTTAAAATCGGTATCGGACAAGTGATTAAAGGTTGGGACGAAGGACTCAGCACTATGAAAATAGGCGGTCGTCGTCAGTTAATCATTCCCCCAGAGTTGGGTTATGGCTCCCGTGGTGCTGGTGGTGTCATTCCACCCAATGCTACTTTACTTTTTGACGTAGAATTACTCGATATTAAGTAGAGAATGCTGGCTAGGGATGGAAGTTGAGGTTAAAAATCAAACTCTTTTCTTCCTTCCCCATGCCCAATTACGAACTACGAACTACGAATTATTAATAATTCCCCTGTTTTGCAAGGTTTTTAAACTTCGTATACTGCGGATCGAATAACAGTTTTACAGTTCCTGTGGGACCGTTGCGGTGTTTAGCAATAATTATTTCTGCAATCCCCCGGTCAGGACTATCAGGATTATAATAATCATCGCGGTACAACATGACTACTAAATCTGCGTCTTGTTCTATTGAGTTATGGACTATGATGTTATTCGCAATAAAATTATGCAAGCTAGGAACTGTTAAATCGTAAACTTCTTCTTCACCATCAGGCTCGATTGAAATAATTTCATCCCAATAAATATCGCTGTTAGATAAGATAGCCATATCATTTGATTGGACAGCTTCTGCTACTCTTAAAGCACGTTCTCGACTTAAGTTGCACTTATAAAGAGTTGTGCCACAATATGCTGTTCCAATAGCAGCTTGCATTTGTCGTGTTGTAATACCAGCTAACTGCATTGCGGGAATAGCGTACATCTTCCAAACCTCTGTTGGTACTACATCTCTATTAGTATTAGCAACACAAGTTTTAATATGCTCCATAATTTCTTGCATGGACTGGCACTTATAGCTTCCTATAGCACCAACTTGTTGGGCAAATAATTCGATATCAGATTTACCTGTTATGACTACGTGGTACTGATTTCGACCTTTTCCGGATTGTGGAACCATTTTTAAGCGAGCGTTAATGCCAAGCCTTAACAGTAGCGATTGTACATCTGCTGCTAACTTCTCACTACTGCTGGCATAGTAGGCAATAGGACGTAACCTTTTACCTGAAACTAGCTTAATAGAACCATCCGTACTCCATAAATGGCGCAGGAAAAGAGCAATTGCTTCTTGGGGTTGTTCAAAAACTGGGACTGGGATAAATTTTTCGTAAGACCTCAAGCCAAATGCGTCCATAGAATCTAGCCATTGAGCAACTGGATTTCTAGTATTACGACCCAGAGGTAGACTGGAAGCAAGATAAACCTGATACCAGTTTCTTTCTTTGTTAACCCGTGGGGAGATAGCACCACCAAATACTTCAAGAGAAAGAGAGGTAACTATGTTAGCCAAATCCTCTTCTCTCGTTGTGTATTGGATGGCATGACGAGGTAAAGTACATCCATCTCCAATCAAATGTCCAAGAAGTGCTAATTGGGGATCAGTCATTGTTTGACAAGCAGAACTACCAATATGCCGAGGAATTGCTAACCTGTTACCTTCTTTTAACTCATCTAGTCGTTTCCATCCTTTGATAGTTAAGAATTTATGATTTCCAGTGGCTCTAATAGACCGACCTAGACGAGTTTTAAGCTGAAAGACAGGTTTTTTACCAGTTGAAAAAGCATGATTTACAGTAGCAGGTTCAAGCTTTAATGTTTCTTCATTTAATGCCCAGACTTCAAAACCAGATTGACCTACCAACTCTTTAATTGGAACTCGCTTTCCACTACTTGCAATTGTTACTAAACTATCGCCTGTTAAACAACCAGATTCGCGCAAATCAGATAACATGGGGCGCTTATTAGTACGTGCTTCTACCCCACGACTCAACTGAGATAAGGCAATTACTGGCACAGATAGTTCCCGCGCTAAACCTTTGAGAGAACGGGTAATTCTGGATAATTCTTGCACACGGTTATCACCAGCACCTTCCATTAATTGCAGGTAATCTATAACTATTAATCCCAAATCCATGCCTTGTTCTGCTTGCAATCGTCTGGCTTGACTCCGCATTTGGGTAACGGTAATATTGGCGGTATCATCAATAAAAATTGGCATCTCTGACAGCATACCAATGGCACGGCTTAAAGGTTCCCATTGGGTTTGACTAATGCGCCCACTCCGTAAATAACCAGTTTCAATTCCGGCTTCGCTAGCTAAGAGTCTCTGCACTAGCTGTTCTTTCGACATTTCTAAGCTGAAAAAGGCAATGGGTAATTTATATCCAGCAGCGATGTTATGAGCCAGATTTAAACAAAATGCTGTTTTCCCCATTGATGGTCGCCCGGCGATGATAATTAAATCGGAACGCTGGAAACCGCTAGTTAGGGAGTCTAAGTCATAGAAACCGCAAGGAATACCGGGTAAAGCAATTCCTTGGTGACGAGTTTCGATATCTTGAAAGGTGTTAATCAGGGTATCGGAAATGTGAGTTAAACCTGATTGGGGACGTTCTTGAGTAACACCAAAAACTTTCTGTTCGGCTTCGTCTAAAACTATTGGTAGTTCTTTTTCTGTCTCGTAACCCAGATGGACAATTTCGTTACCAGCTTTAATTAAGTGCCGCCGGAGGTATTTTTCCATGACTAACCCGGCTAAGGCATCAATGTTCACAGCTGACACTGTGCGGTCTACGAGGGTGGCTAATTTGTTTCTCCCCCCAATTCGGGCTAGCATATCGTTATCGGCTAACCAACTGGTGACTGAGAGCAAGTCTGTGGGTTTACCTTGGGCGTGTAGACGGAGGGCGGCTTGATAAATCTCTTTGTGAGCGCTAATATAAAATGCTACTGGTAGGAGGCGATCGCTCACTCGCCCGATGGCTTCTGGATCTAGTAAAATTCCCCCCAAAATCGCTTCTTCTGCTTCAATATTCTGGGGTGGGAGGCGATCGCTACCATCGCCTTTAAAACTTAATTCTTCAGACATAAGCCATTCTAGTTGCGAAATTTTCGCTAGTCGCTGGGGGTGAACAACTCCCCAGATTATCCAGAATCTAGAGGAGAAGGCTATAGCATCTGTGGAAACACACAAACTACTGAGTGCATACAAGAGAAGCACTCAGGTGATTTCATAGTTAACTGGCTACAACTTCAATATTGATTTGAGCTGTTACATCAGAATGTAGCTTGACTTCGGCTTGGTAAGTTCCCAGATGGTTAATGTCAGGAATGGTAATTCCACGACGGTCAATTTCTTGACTAGTAGCTGCTTGAATTGCATCTACTACATCTTGGGTGGTGACTGTACCAAAAATTGCTTCGTTCTCACCCAGAGGTTTAGCAATTTGCAAGTTACCAATTTTTTCTAAAGCTGCTTTTTGCTCTAAGGCTTGTTGACGCAGTTCTAATTGGCGTTGACGTTCTTTTTCACGACGGCGTTCTACTTGTTTGAGAATACCGGGAGTAGCATGAGTTGCTAACTTCTGGGGGATGAGATAATTACGAGCATAGCCTGGTGCTACGTCTACTAAATCACCTAATTTTCCCAGCTTGCTAATATCTTGATTTAAAACTAACTGTACACGTTTCGCCATCGGTTTCGTTTTTTCCTGTAAAATCTGATCAACTTGGGTTTTAGCAGCATAGCTCACATGAGTGTAGCTTGATCACCAGCAGCTTTGCTTGTACCCTAAAGCTTACAGATCCTAGCGAATCGTAGGGTGCGATCGCAACTATTTAGTTATGAAAAAATCCCTGAGCCAAGCTAGGCATTGAATATATATGCCATCATACTCAAAAAATGGCGTTGCTGAATCAAAGTATGAAATGCCAAAATCACCTTGATTTTTCTTAGTTCCTTTGCGCCTTTGCGCCTTTGCGTGACACTAATTCATATCTCAATTCAGCAACGCCCAAAAAATTAATATAAATAATTCCAAATGAATGCAATTACCCCACCGCCAAACTTCCCCAGTTTATGGGTAGGAATTGGTTGTCAAAAGGGTAGTTCTCGCAAATTGATAGCCACAGCAATAGAGACAGTATTTCAACAACATCAACTTCCAGAAAATGCGATCGCAGGTCTTGCTACTATCGACAATAAAGCCTCAGAAATCGGTTTAACAGAATTTTGCCGTCTACACAATTTTCCCTTAAAAATCTTTTCCGCCGACATTTTAGCGACTGTTCCCGTCCCCAACCCTAGCAAAATTCCTCAAAAAACAGTGGGAACTCCCAGCGTCGCCGAAGCTGCTGCTATTTTGGCCGCCTCCCACATCACCCCAGATTTAGGAATCATATTAGTTCCTAAACACATTTTCCGCTTACAGGGGGAACTAGGAGCGGTAACAATAGCTGTAGCCTGTTAAAACCTTATACCTATCTTCGTAATATTGCTTCCCAAGTAGCACCACCAACCACACCATCATCCTCCAGACCATAGCGCCGTTGTGCAGCTTTGACAGCAGCTTCCGTCATCATTCCAAAATCACCATCTACAACACCAGTCAGAAAACCCAGTTGTTTAAGTCTTTCTTGTAACTTCCTCACTTCCGAATTATTCATTCCTAGACGCAAAATTGGCAATCCTTGGGCGGTATATTGAATACCAAAGCTTTCGCCTGGAGATGCTGAGGTAGGTCTTGTCTGAGGTTGGGAACTGGGTGGATTAACTCTGGGAGGAAGAGGATTCACAACTCTTGTTGTGGGTCTGGTTTGGGTAGGAACAGGAAAATCTGCATTCACATTGGATGGCGGATTCGGTAAAGACATCCCTTGTGCAAATATTGGCTCTGGGGGAAATAATTTTTGCCAAGTTATAGCATCAACAATACCATCTGGAGTTAAATCAACTGCTCGTTTGAACCGAGAAACAGCCATAGCTGTATTCTGTCCATAGACACCATCAACCCCACCAGAGTAAAAACCCAAAAGTGTTAAAGCCGCCTGAAGTTCTGATACCGTTTCTCCTTGACTACCAACTTTCAGAGTAGGACGGCTAATACCACCTCTGGCATTTACTGGAGTAATGTTTTGGAGCGGTGTAATTGCTACTACTACATCTGAAGTCATGACTAAGAACGTAGATGAAAACAGAAGTAACCAATAAAACTTACCTGTCTTCAAGCAACGAAGTGCTTTTAGTGACTCAAAGTAGTTCAAGATACTTGTTCTCAGGCTCACTTTCATGGACTTTATTCCCAGAACTTCTGATACTAATATGACAACTGCTTCAGTGGAGAAACCAGCTGATGCGATCGCAATTTTACCCCAAAGCCGCATTAATTGCTGTTTCTTGACCAACTAAAGATATATAAGGTGACTGTAAATATTTACAAGCGGCGGCGGTGGTATCTTCAACAGTCACCGAAGCAATTAATTCTTGAAACTGCTGGTCAAAATCCAGACCTAAACCCAGAGTTTCATACCAACCGTATATTTGAGCAATTTGTCCGTTAGTTTGTTTACCCAAAGCATACTGCCCCAGGATTTTATTTTTAGCGGCTTGGAGAGCAGTTGCTGATACTTCTGTCGTACAGAGTAAATCCACTTCTGCACGTAGTCCTTCCAGTCCAATACTAGTATTTTCGGCTGCTGTACCCATATACACCACAAATGAGCCTGGATATAGCCTTGTGGGATAAAATGCCGATACTTCGTAAGCTAAACCCCGCTTTTCCCGTAATTCCACAAACAAGCGGCTAGAAAGCCCATTACCCAAGTAGGTAGATAACAATTTTAATGGGGCGTAGTCTGGAGAGGTGACAGATGATCCTAAATAGCCCAACATCACAATTGATTGTTGGGTTTTGAAAGGTTGCAATCTCTGCTGGGGTTCTGCTTTGACTACTGGTAAATCAAGTAATGGTAAAGTCTCTGGCGGAATTTGCCAATCACCAAAGACTTGTTCTACTAGTTTCACCGCATCTTCTAAAGTTATTCGCCCAGCAATGCTAATGACGAGATTATCTGGACGGAAATGAGTTTGATGATACTGCACTAAATCGTCACGGGTTAAACGACTCATTGTGGTTTCATCTCCCAAGATTGACATAGCATAGGGATGATTTTGATAGATTACCTGCCGCATTTGGCTAAAGGCAATGCTAAAGGGTTGCTCTTTTTGCGAGCGAATACTTTGGAGTGCTAAACGCTTTTCTAGTTCTACTTGGTCTTGGGGAAATGTGGGCGATCGCAATATTCGCCCTGCCAATGTTAAAATTTCTCCAAAGTCAGATGTCACCGTCTTTAAAGACAACACAGAATAGTCAGTACCAGCATCCGCACTTAAACTGGCTCCTATAGATTCCACTTGTTCCGCAACTTCCCAATTAGAAAGTCCCTCGCATCCCTTAATGATGACTTCTGACAGCAAATGAGCTAACCCCGCTTGCTCCCGCTTTTCGTAACAACTACCAGCACGGATAAATACCCGCCCCGCCACAATATCCGCCACCGGATTTTCAGCCACCAGGACTACAATGCCATTCTTCAATACAGTGCGATGAATAGGAGAGGAAGATACAGAAGCTTTCACAATTATCAGTAATCAATTAACTATAGTTATTATCGGTGGTTAGCTGATAATTTGGTGGTGAATAATTACCCTGCAACCTGCGTCGCTATATCTCATACCAATTATTTGTGAGGCTGCATATTATTTGGACCCCCCTAAACTACAAAAATCCAGTTCCCTCCTCGCTTGCGGGGAGGGTTAGGGAGGGGTTCTTTCTGTGCGTCTTTATATGAAATTGGTATCAGGTAAATAAAATTAAAGCCCCCAAGTTTTTGCTGACTTTGGGAGCTAATAATTTTAAGTCCACCGCAACGCCGTTTTACCTAAGTTTATGACCTGGTTAAACCAGGTGGGTGCCGACTTTCTTCGTTTTAAGTTTCCGGGTACTTGCCCGGTTTACTGCCACGAGAATTGTTAGCTGCCCTTTTCATTAAAGACATAGATCAAAAAACTTGATGGCAGTCACCAACGTCGTAGTGCAACTAACTCATTATAGCTTTCCCTTAGAGATTGTGTCTTCAGTTATGAAAATTTTTTCGTAAATTTAGCTCGGATACCAGATAGATTCTATAGTCTGGGCTATGGTACTGATGACATCTCGGTTTTGCTCATCCAGTAACACAGTCACGTGTCCCAGTTTGCGCCCAGGACGGGATTCGGTTTTTCCGTACCAATGAACGAAAGTATGGGGAATTGTGGCTAATTTTTGGCGCTGGCTTTGGTAGTCACTTTGTGAAATTTCATACCCTAGAAGGTTAACCATCACAGCACTAGCACAATGTAAAGCCGGATTTCCCAAAGGTAAGCCACAAACCGCTCTCAAGTGCTGCTCAAATTGAGATGTTTCACAAGCGTCTATGGAAAAATGCCCAGAATTATGGGTACGGGGGGCAATTTCATTCACTAAAATTTTCCCGGTGGCGGTGAGAAATAGTTCTATACCAAAGACTCCCACTACTTGCAGTTTATTTAAGATAGTCTGGGCGATCGCATTAATTTCTACTCCTTGATCTGGTGTAATATCAGCAGGTGCAATCACTCGCCGACATACCTGCTGTTCCTGTTGGGTTTCTACCACCGGGTAAGTTACCACCTCACCCTCGACAGAACGAGCCGCAATTACAGCTAATTCCCGTTCAAAAGGAACAAATTCTTCTATTAGAAATAGACCTTGACTTAAAGCTTTATTTGTGCTATTTGAATTTAGCTTTTCCTGTAAAGAGGCTAAATCTTGAATAACGAAAGTCCCTTGACCATCATAACCATGTCGTCTCGATTTTAACACTACAGGAAAACCCAACTCTTCTATTTGAGAAGCTAAATTTTCCCCTGGTTCCACTGCGAAAAATCTGGGAACAGGTAATCCCAAATCTTGTAAATAACAGCGCTGATGATATTTATCTAAAAGCGGAGTTAAAGCCTTTAAACTGGGGCGAAAGCAAACACCTTGATTTTCTATAACAGATAAAGAATCTAAATTAACAAATTCATTTTCAAAGGTAATCACATCAGTATTTTTTGCTAAAATCTCCGTAGATATAGCATCATCAATATTTGCTAGTATCGCATCCTGGGAAATAGCCACAGCCGGATCATCAGAACTAGGAGTTTGCACCACCAATTCCACACCTAACTTTTTAGCTGCATCCCCCATCATCCAGGCCAGTTGACCACCACCAATTACACCAACACGCTTCATCGACATCCCAGAGAATAACGAGTTTCTACACCAGTTTTAGAGTTTACACCACTGGCTTTGCTGCAAAGTTCTTTAATTTGCACCCCATCCAAAATTGCATCAGTGAAATCTGCACTATCTATATTCACATCAGTAAAAGTGGAACGCAGCAACAGAGCTTCTTTGAAAACCGCATCGCTCAAATCAGCCCCGGCGAACTTTACCTGATCCACCATAGCATTAGTTAAATCCGCCCCGTGCAGATTTGCCTGGGTCATTACCGAAGCACTCATGACGGCTCCCCGTAAATCAGCATCTGCAAAATTAGCTAATTCCATATTGGCGTTAGAGAACTCAGCCGCTTGTAAACTTTGTCCAGAAAAATCCCGTCTGGCTAACTCTGCATTACTAAAAGACATAGGATGAGTCCAATCTGCCCAAGCTGGGGAAGCTAGGAACCAGACAGTAATTCCTAGAATAAATGCTAATCCTTGTTTGCGAAACATAATTATGTATTTAATCGTTCCTTTCAGCTTACCGCATTTAAATTTCGGCTTAACCTGCGTAGGTTGGGTAGAGGCTTTGCGAAACCCAACAAAAATCTGAGGTAAGTAACTTAGCACAATTAAATATAAAACCTCTCTCCAAACCTCTCCCCTACAAGGGGAGAGGCTTTGACTCCCCTTTCCCTGGTAGGGAAGGGGGTTGGGGGGTTAGGTTTATATTATATTTTTTAAAGCCCACTTACTTGTAGCGCGGAGAATGTTGGGTTTCACTTTGTTCTACCCAACCTACGATTATGAGGTTTTCAATTTCTCGGTGTAATTACGTCAGCCTTTCTCTGTGTGACCAAATAACTTGCTCTATTACTGAGAAATTTGCCACAATAAAACCAATTCCTTACTGCCAAGTCAAAAATCATGCCTACCAGTGGAACAGTTCTGCGTAACCGTTATAAAATCATCCACCTACTGGGAAGTGGCGGATTTGGTGACACCTATTTAGCCCAGGATTTGGGTATACCTATTAATCCCAAGCCTAAATGCGTCGTTAAGCGCCTGAAAACTCATAACCTCACAGACGAACAATTGGATTGGGTAAAAAACTCATTTGAGCAAGAAGCAATCACCCTGTACAATTTGGGAAATCTTCACCCCCAAATTCCCAAATTATCGGAGTATTTTCAGGTAGGGAATGAATTTTATTTAGTACAAGACTTTATTGATGGCGATGATTTGACGAAAATTATCACCCCTGGTAAAAAACTCCCGGAGACAGAAGTTATCCAGCTTCTAACACAAATTTTAGAAGTGTTGCTAGTCGTCCACCAACAGAATATTGTCCACCGCGACATCACCCCCAAAAATATTATGCGTCGTCGCCAAGATGGAAAAATCATGTTAATAGATTTTGGCGCAGTCAAGCAAATCATGTTTCAGAAGTCCGGACAAACTAGCCTCACTATGGGGGTGGGGACACCTGGTTTTATGCCTTGGGAACAGTTCAGTGGTAAACCGAAATTAGCCAGCGATATCTACGCCGTCGGCATGGTGGGTGTTCAAGCACTGACAGGAATGCCACCCCATTTATTCGATGAAGATGAAGACGGGGAAGTAATTTGGCAAAATCGCGCCAGTGTTAGTGATGGCTTTGCAAAAGTATTGACGACAATGATTAGTCGTCGCGTTAGCCAACGTTATCAAAATGCCACCGAAGCTTTACAAGCTATACAGTCATTAAATCAACCTATTGCCCCAACAATTATTGCGCCACCCCAGCCGCCACAAGCCCGTCCACAGCCAGTATCACCCTCATCAACACCAACAAAAATATTACCTCCTAACTGGACACGGCGAAAAGTAATTCAAACTGTTGGGTTTGGGGGTACTGGGTTGGGTTTAGCAATTTTAGTACCGCGTCTATTGCAGTCTAATTCTGGACAAATCAGTAGAAATAGCTTACAAACCTTTTCCTTTGAAACCGTGACTGTAAATGGACAGGGAAGCATTACCGACCGCCGCAACCTGCAAGCAAAATACTTTGCAGAAAATTTAGGTAATGGTGTCACCTTGGAAATGATGCAGATACCAGGGGGAACTTTTACAATGGGTTCACCCCCAGAGGAAGCAGACCGACAGGATGATGAAAGTCCCCAGCGTCAGGTAAGGGTTCCTGGTTTCTTTATGGGGAAATATCCAGTTACCCAGGCAGAATATAAAGCCATTATGTGGAGAAATCCTTCTAGATTCAAAGGCGATAAACGACCTGTAGAAAAAGTCAGTTGGGATAATGCGATAAAGTTTTGTGAAAAATTGAGCCAGAGGACAGGAACAACCTACAGGCTACCCAGCGAAGCTGAATGGGAATATGCTTGTCGTGCGGGAACAACTACACCCTTCTATTTTGGAGAAACCATAACCACAGATTTAGTTAACTACAAAGGTAATTTTCCCTACGCCTCAGCCCCAAAAGGTGAATATCGTAAGCAAACAACAGATGTCGGAATATTTCCGCCAAACTCTTTCGGTTTATACGATATGCATGGTAATATATTGGAATGGTGTCAAGATACATATAATAATAGCTACCAAGGCGCGCCTACAGACGGTAATCCGTGGTTAAGTGGTAGCGATAATGACCTAATGCTGCTGCGTGGCGGTTCTTGGGACTTCGATGCCAGGTATTGCCGTTCTGCCGATCGCGTTAGGCTCCCGCGCAGGGGTCGTAGCTTATTTGTTGGTTTTCGCGTGGTGGCTGTGGCGTGAGGACTCCTTGCCCTTTACACTCTAGCCCTTTTGCACTCTGCACTTCTTATTCTTTTCACTTCTTCTCCCGCCGCTAGGCGGAAAAAATTTTTTATCAAATCTGGTGTCTTGATATCAAATCCATTATACACTACATTTAATCAAATTTCTTATTCAGTTGAGAATTTGAGGATGGGGCAGGTCGATTTTAGCTGCTGCGTGGCGGTAGTTGGATCAACAACGCTAGGAATTGCCGTTCTGCCAATCGCAATAGGAACGCGCGCGCGAATCGTAACAACAATGTTGGTTTTCGCGTGGTGGCTGTGGCTGTGGCGTGAGTACTCCTAAATGTCAGAGCTGATAAGTGGGAATTTATCGGGCGTACAATCGGGAGTCCAGACCTTTCCCAGTGAGGAAGGTGACCCCTGACAAATCAAAAAATCTCCAATTTGTAGGGTGGGTTAGGACGGTAGTCCGTAACCCACAATAAACTTCAGGATAATGGTGGGTTACGCTGCGCTAACCCACCCTACAGTTTTTGGGTAATTTATTTTTTGGTGTTCCCTTACTGCAAATTAGTAGGCGACGTTCGCTGAATTATTTACAATCCTTCATAATGTAATTGATAAGTAAAGATTATTGTATTTTGAGTTCAACAGTTATTAGCTACTGCTAGTCTTTTATTATATGAGTAGTTAAGAAGTTATTATCTGTCTAAAATACTCAGACAGCTTTACAAGTGAGTAATTTTCTCTAAATTGATAATAATTGATTAACTATTCAGGAATCTCTGATAAATCTATATTCACTAAATACACAAATTCCGCAATTCTTAATTACCAGAACTATTATGAATCATTACTCTATTGATTGGATTGAAGCTTGGTGTCAAGAAAATGGCTGGACAGAATTATTTGTCGAACGCCGCAACAACTATTGGGCTTTTCCTCCTGGATGCGTAATGCCTGAGCCAATTCCCCATCACGTCCTCAACTTGATTAAAGCTGAAAAAGGCTTCACTTTTGAGGAAAGAATTTGGTCAGCATCGGCGGTAATTAGTACCATCATAGCTATCGTTTCTACGGTTGTATTAAAATGTCCTATGCCATTAGTTTTTGCCTTCGCTTTTAACGCTGTGACAGTAGCTCAATTTGAAATGGAAGATGCCTAGTCGCAAAGCGAAAGTCAAAAGTTTACCCTGAGCGAAGTCGAAGGGTCAAAAGTCAAAAATCTCATTTTATAGGCTTTTCATTCATTTAAATAGTAATTAAACCGTTCTCGTAATTTTTCCACACTCATATCCTGAGTCCAATATTCTACTAGCGCATGACCAAAAGCCCAGCCGTTGCGGTCAGGTCTAGCGGAGTTTTCTAGTAACAATGGCCAGAGAGATAGCAGGTCAAAGTTAAGAACCTTAATATTATCTCTATGCAATAGGGAAAACAGGTCATAAGCCATTTGGAGTTTACCAATCACAATGGGTAATCGTTCCACTGGGATTTGTTCCGCCAGCAAATACGCCAGAGTGGGAGAACCCGTTGATACTGTGGAAATAAATTGGAGTACAGGACTTTTTAACAGCGCCGTTATTCCCTGGGTTGTCGCCATTTGAAAGGTGTAGTGGTCGATAATTTTGGCAGATGCGGCTGTCCTGGCTTCCAGATTACGCAAGAAGCGGGCTAACCGCAGTTGTTTAGCTGGTGCGATCGCATCTACGAGTTGCAAAGATAATGTTTCCACTCCCCAAGCGGCGCGACCTGTTTTCATATCGCTGGTTACAATTGGTAATACTAAATTACAGAACTGATCCAAAAGTTCAGCGCGGTATTTGGTAGCCTCCCGAATCGCAACTTCCTTGGGGCGATTTCCCAACTCCCAATCATAAGGCGGTTCCCACTCCCGGATCGGACGCAACCGATCTACTTGAGTAATAATGGCGATCGCCGGTAATTCTGCAACCTTCTCCTGCATATCTTGGAGAAAATCTACATCCATTTGCAGGGCTGGATCAAGGGCAGGACTAACTAACAATAGTAAATCTGCGTTATGAGCATAGTCAAGCACCAGACTTCGCAAATCACCACCGTTCACCTGTTCATAACCTGGGGTATCCCACAGCGTTAAACTTTCCCCCGTTGAACTTTGCCAATGATAGTTCTGAATCTCATCGGTGCTGGGTAAAACATCCACCTCTGCGACATCAGCCTGAAATAAAGTATTAATCAAGCTGCTTTTGCCAGAACCTGTCCGCCCTACAATCAGAATATTGACGGGTTTTTGGGCTACTTCTTCGGCTGGTTCTGCTTGGGCTAAAATTTCTCGCAGGTTTTGAGTTTTGGCTTTGGGTAGTGTGGGTGTAGAAGTGGCGACCTCTGAAACTGGTAATTTACTACCACCATAAAGTGCGATCGCCTGACGGCACAAATTCCGCAGTGCATTTTCTCGCAATAGTTGCCCTAAATTCACTAACAACTGCTGAGTAGCTTGGTTGGTATAACCCTTAGTAGCTTGCTTGGCCACTGCTGCGACAGGATTAAATAGCCATTGCGCCCAATTCAATGCTTGCCAAACTTTGCGAGCCGATGGCTCCAGTTTGCGATAGACTTCATAAGCTTGATAACCTTGTCCCACTGTCACCTGATTCAGTGCTGGTGATAACTTCTGCATCCACTGATCCAGGTCATTCATTGTTCCCCGAATTAACCCGTAAGCCTGGGGTATATAAATATTCAACAGGGGATATTGAACTTGAGGATAATAGATATGGGCGATCGCTGTAACTAAATCTTGGCATCGTCGCCAAAAAGTTTGCCAATCTTCCCAAATCGGGCGATCGTTCTCTGTTGTTTTGAGAATCTGTTCCAGTGCAGTTTCTGCTTGCTGAATTTTTTCACTTTCATCTGGTAATCCTACTGGTTCAGCCGCAGCAGATTCTAACTCTTCTGTAACTTCTGCCAATGTAACTTCTAAGACATTAGTTTCAGATTTCGTCCATCTCACCAATAGCCAACGCCAGCCTACAAATACCAGGGTAAATATACCCCAAATCCAACTAATTCCCCAGGTATGAATTTGCATCCCTGCGGAAATTAGCAAAAAAGCAATAATTAGTGCAATTGGTAACGCTAATACTACCCATTGCCACAGTTTTAATCGCAGCATTTTTAGCGATATTCCCTAATTTTGTGGACTCCCTACATCTATACTAAATTTATCCCAAAAAACTTCTATGGGGTGTCAAAGCTTATTTAAAACCCTTTACTGACTTTTTTTGTCCTTTACCTTTGGGTTTAGATTTATGAACTTCTGCGATCGCTTCCTGAAATAAATTATGCAAATGTATAGGTACACTGGCAATTTCTGGTAAATCTGGCTCTAGAGGTTTATTAAATTGCCCTAAAAGTGCATCCAAGTCATTTGCTAGCTTAAATTCTGGACGTTCTAGAAAATCTTGCAACAACTTTTCTAGTTGAATTGGATACTTTTGGGCTAAACGATGCCAAATAAAAGCATTAATACTTTTGTCTTCCAGATAGTGGCGAATTAGTTTTTCATGACCTTCAAGATTTTGAACATCCTCATCTGAAAGAATTGTTTGTAGTTTACTATAGCTTGGTAAAAACATTTGTCCCCAACGGGGGTGAGAAAGAGCCGTAACTTGTTCTGCTTTCCTCAATTCCGGTGGTAAATGAACCTTCGGCATGACCATTTTACTCTTACCAGTACTGTTATTACCATCAAAAAGCTGAGAAACTGCATTTGAGTCTGCACCAACTTCTTTTGCGGCTGTTTGTATTTCTTCTTCGCTAACGCCAGCTTCTTCTGCCATTTCCGCCAGAGATTTAGAAGTATCAATTCCTGCTTCAACCAAACGTTTTTCAGTAATTAGCTCTTGAAATTCAGCGATTTTTTTATTCAGTTGGTATCCGGGTAATGTAATTTCATCACTGCCGAAAAAGTCCACAAACTGCTGATGATATTGTTCTACTGATTGCCACGCTTCCTCTAACAACTCAGGAGCATCGCTATAAAGATTGTTTTTATAGTTCTCTTTAAAATTCCCAATTGCTACTGCTAGTTTTGGTTTACCCAATTTACCCATGATTGTGTATGGACTAGAAAACATCCAGTAGTCATTATTAATGGGAAAAATATGAGTTAGTAATATTTCTCCTACTTTCAACCGAGATAATTTCTCTAACGTTTCAGTATCGCTGGGCTTGACAATGTAGTGTTTATCTGTGAGCCAATTGGTAAACTCAAAGCCATCGGGTAGAAGATTAGTTATACAAAATAAGCCAATAAAACTATGATGCCAGTTTTTTAGTAAATTGCAATCTCTGTCTGATAAATCTTGACGGTTTTCTATAAACAAATCTAAAGGTGATTGATCACCAACTTGTCCTTGAACAATAAAGCTATCAATAATTAAGTCTTGCTGACTACTATTTCCGCTACCACGGCGCAAGTGTTCTGCTGCATAAGTTTCGAGGGCTTCTGCTATTTCTCCTTCTGCATCTAGGACAAAATCGACTAAGGCTTGTTTTAATTCGTGCGATCGTTCTAATATGGCATCCACAATTATATTTTTCGGTGCAACAATTGCAGTTTATAGCTTGTAAGATAGTTTGAGCATCTAGCGATCGTTAGATTTTTTTATGAAGAAATACGCCAAAAGAAAGAAGCAAAGATAAAAAAACAAAAACCCCTTCTGTGAAAGAAGAGGCTTTGTTGTAAAGATAAACCTGGCATCGAGCTATTTTTGCGTAGGGCTACCCCTAAACTATCGTCGCCGCAGTAGCGTTTCACCTCTGAGTTCGGGAAGGGATCAGTGTGGTTCCAC
>NZ_JAYGHG010000048.1:0-26281 GCF_034931085.1 Nodularia harveyana UHCC-0300
CCACTCCTTCTCTGCTTCCAGAAGCTACTGCTTGTTCTGATGATTCTGACTTGTCGAAAGCTGCATAATTTGATTGCTTGACTTCGGGGGTTGTTTTCTTCTTCTTTATACCCCCTGAACGCTTACCTTAGATTTTTATATCAAACCTGGATTAGATTTTCTAAACAAAGAACATAGAAAATATATTTTTCTACCTTTTTCATGGTTTATTTACTCTACCTATCTGTCTGAGAGAATTTCTAGCTGTTATTACATAACTATTTTTGAACATTTAGAGTCTCATCCTGAACACTCCATCTATCCTCTTTTTAGCTTTTATAAATCATGGAGTGAAGATGAGAATCGACATGGAGATTTTTTTGGTACAATTATTAAATCGCAAATACAGCTTTCTAATGGATTAAGGGCAAGATTAGTCTGCAAGTTCTTTTTGCTGTTGATTTTTAGTATGACATACTTCAAGTATAAGAGTAACGATAAACTCCTTGCATTGCTTGGGCTAGATGCTCGTGAATACTATATCTCTACCATAAAAAAGGTCAACAACTCTATCAGAAAAGATTTGCCCATAGTTCTTGATGTTGAAGAATCACGGTTTTTTAAGAAATTAGATATTTGCTTACTGCATATTTCAGAAAATGAAAGAATTAATATTTCAAATCAGAATATGCTATTAAAATTGATCTGCAAAATTCCACATTATTTCAATATTTTCTTAGTTATATCACGTTTATTTATGATGAAATCAATTAATACAAGAGAGAAGAAATTGTCCAAAGTTTAAAACTGCAATTACATGAAGCACTCCTGCTTTCACAAACGCTTGCGCTAACTTTTCTGAATGACAAGTATTTTATGGGGAGGGCGCGTTTATGAACTTGGTGTGGGTGCGAAGCCGATTCCCAGAAAAAAGCTGACTGCTGAAAAACTATCTGCGGCTATTACATCTGTTTTAACCAAGGAGGTACAGCATAAAGCCAAAGTCTTGGGGGGAAATATTGAAAGCGAAAATGGAGCTTATATAGCAGCTCAGGTGATTACTCGCTGTCTTAAGCAACGGTAGCTCCCGTTAAGTTGGCGACTATAACGGGAGAGAACGTCACTGGCTCTTAGAGTTGACGTACTAAAGGCTGACCGTCTATAACTTCGCCCACTAAAACGACATCTGCACAATTGACAAAGATACCATTTTCCAAAACACCAGGAATATTATTCAGTGTTTTTTCTAGGGTAACAGGGTCATCAATAGAATCAAATCTGACATCTAATACAAAGTTACCTTGGTCGGTAATTACTGGACCGGCTTTTTTAACACCCATGCGGAGTTCAGGTTTACCACCGAGTTTTTTGATGGCGTTGGTAACAGGGGTAATAGCCATCGGGATGACTTCTACTGGTACGGCAAAAGAAGAACCCAAGCGGTCTACTAATTTACCACTATCAACTACTACAATGAATTGCTCTGCTAAGTAATCTACTACTTTTTCGCGGGTATGGGCCGCACCGCCACCCTTAATCAAATTTTTGTGGGGGTCAACTTCGTCAGCCCCATCAATGGCAATATCAATGTGGTCTACAGCGTCTAAAGTGGTGAGAGGTACGCCGTATTCTTTGGCTAGGACTTCTGATTGAAATGAGGTAGGGATACCGACAATATCTTTTAGTTCACCGGATTTAATGCGATCGCCTAAAAACTGAATTGTATAAGCTGTAGTTGAACCAGTACCTAACCCCACAATAGATCCTGACTTTACCAAAGCCGCCGCCGCTCTGCCAACTTCTTGCTTCATCAACTTCACTGGATCTGTTGTTCCACTCATCTCAAAACTCCTGAAATATTAACTAAATTGTCTATCACGGCCGACTATACTACATCCCACGCAATTACCCATTTATCCCAGCAAAATTCTCCATTATTTCGATAAATTGCATGATTACTCCTCTACAACACCGGATCATGACAGTTAGGTTATAATGTCTATCTGGCTACCATCTGCAACAGTATTTACGCAAAATCAATAAAGAAGTAACAAACCACAAAGGACACAAAGAACACAAAGGAAAGAGAGTTTAAGAGGTATTTTGCGTAAGTCCTATGGAACTTAAGCTCAAGATTAATTATCTGAAATTTATGAGTAATTTAGTTAATATAGAAATTGTAGGCTAATTCAAATTTGATTTAGCAAAAATTTTATCATTGAAATTCACCGAAATAGGTGATCGTATCAGCTGTTTTTTGATGCAGAATAGCAAAATTAAAATCATGATCAATATGCGAAAGTTTTTAGGAGCTTTTTCGTTAATAATACTACTGCCAAATTTGACATTCAGTTTTGCTAGAGCGCTAGAACCTAATGTAAATATGCAATCTGAAGCGATTCAGCAGGTAATTACAGCTAAGTTAATGACCAATGCACCTGATGGGAATTTTTATCCAGAAAGGATGATTAATCGTGCAGAATTAGCAACAATTATGGTGAAGGCATTTAACCTAACTCAACGTCAAGCCGTTACAGAACAAGAGTTGAAAATTGTGCCAGATGTTCCCCCTTCTCATTGGGCATTTAATGATATTCAGGTAGTTTTGAAAACTGATATTATGAAAGGATATCGGGGTAATTTATTCTTCCCAAATCAAAGGGTGACAAGGGCAGAAGGTTTAGCTATTTTCGCCCAAGCCTATGGTGTATTTCAGTTTGGTGATGACACTGTTAACGAAATACTTGCACCCCATCCAGATGCAGCATCAATTCCAGTTTGGGCTAGGAGAGCGATCGCCACAGTAGTTGCAGAAGAATTTATCAACACAGATGCCGAAAATAATATTTCCCCATTACAACCAATGACCCGTGGCGATATGGCTTATGTCTTGAGTCAATATCTCCAAAGACAGCAGCCACAAGCAGAAACGCCAGTCGTGGGTAATGGGGAGTAGGGAGTGGGGAGTGTGGGGAGTGTGGGGAGTGTGGGGAGTGTGAGGAGTGTGGGGAGTGTGGGGAGTGTGGGAGGAAAGATTTTTAATACCCAATACCCAATCCCCAATCACTAATGATCAAATAATTCTAGAGATATCCCCACCGTGGGAAAATCAAAAAATGCTAGAAGTAGAGTTTAGAGAGGAACACAATATAATATGCATCTGAGTGAAATCACCCATCCAAACCAGTTGCATGGTTTGTCGATCCGGCAATTGCAACAAATCGCCCGTCAGATTCGAGACAAGCACCTACAAACCGTAGCCACCAGTGGCGGACATCTGGGGCCTGGTTTGGGAGTTGTAGAGTTAACACTAGGGCTTTACCAGACACTGGATTTGGATCGTGATAAAGTTATTTGGGATGTGGGACATCAAGCATATCCCCACAAACTCCTGACAGGACGCTACAACGATTTTCATACCCTCAGACAAAAAGCCGGCGTTGCAGGTTATCTCAAACGGTGTGAAAGTAAGTTCGATCACTTTGGTGCAGGACACGCTTCCACCAGCATCTCTGCTGCATTGGGTATGGCTTTGGCGGGAGAATTGAAAGGAGAAAAATTTAAATCAGTAGCCGTAATTGGTGATGGTGCTTTAACTGGTGGTATGGCCTTAGAAGCCATCAACCATGCAGGACACTTACCGAAAACTAAACTGCTGGTAGTTCTCAACGACAACGAGATGTCCATCTCTCCCAACGTCGGGGCGATTCCCCGCTACCTAAATAAAATGCGCCTCAGTCCACCGGTGCAATTTATCAAAGATAATTTTGAGGAACAGTTGAAGCAAATTCCCTTTGTTGGTGAATCTTTATCTCCTGAACTCGCACGCATTAAAGAAGGAATGAAGCGTTTAGCGGTTCCCAAGGTAGGTGCAGTCTTTGAAGAACTAGGTTTTACTTATATTGGCCCTGTGGATGGGCATAATCTAGAGGAATTAATTGCTACCTTTCAACAAGCACATGAGATGACAGGGCCAGTTTTAGTCCATGTGATTACGGTGAAAGGAAAAGGCTACGAAATCGCCGAAAAAGATCAGGTAGGATACCACGCGCAAAGCCCATTTAACCTGACTACTGGGAAAGCGATTCCCTCCAGTAAGCCCAAACCCCCTGCTTATGCCAAAGTCTTTTCCCATACTTTAGTTAAACTGGCAGAACAAAACCCCAAAATTATTGGGATTACCGCAGCAATGGCTACGGGAACAGGTTTAGATAAACTCCAGGCTAAACTACCTAATCAATATATTGATGTGGGTATTGCGGAACAACACGCTGTCACCTTAGCGGCGGGTCTGGCTAGTGAAGGAATGCGCCCTGTGGCTGCTATTTACTCCACTTTCTTGCAACGGGCTTATGACCAGATCATTCACGATGTTTGTATTCAGAAATTACCTGTATTTTTCTGTTTAGACAGGGCGGGTATTGTCGGCGCTGATGGACCTACCCACCAAGGGATGTATGATATTGCTTATCTGCGTTGTATTCCGAATCTGGTGATGATGGCTCCCAAAGACGAGGCCGAAATGCAACGCATGGTAGTGACTGGTATTAACCATACAAGTGGTCCAATTGCTATGCGCTATCCCCGTGGTAATGGCTACGGTGTGCCTCTGATGGAAGAAGGTTGGGAACCTTTAGAAGTTGGTAAAGCAGAAATTCTGCGTAACGGTGATGATGTGTTACTCATCGGCTACGGCACGATGGTCTATCCTAGTATGCAAGTAGCGGAAATTCTCAGTGAACATGGTATTGAAGCCACTGTGATCAATGCCCGGTTTGTCAAGCCTTTGGATACGGAATTAATTTTGCCTTTGGCGAAGCAAATCGGCCGAGTTGTGACTTTGGAAGAAGGCTGTCTAATGGGTGGTTTTGGTTCTGCTGTGGCGGAAGCATTACTAGATGCTGATGTTGTGGTTCCGGTGAAGCGAATTGGTGTACCAGATATCTTGGTAGATCATGCGACACCAGATGAATCTAAGGCGGAATTAGGTTTAACTAGTCGTCAAATGGCGGAAACAGTCATGAATACTTTCTTTCAAAAGCAAGCATCTCCTAGTGTCTAGTTAAGGTTAGATGAGGGGCGGGAGGTAATACTCCCCCTTGACCTAACTTGATACCTAGTTGATTAATGGGAATACTAAATCTAGAAATCTCAATAATTTAGTAGTATGGTTAGCATTTTAGTCAGTATTCCCCAATATCGTATTAGTGAAGAACTCTACAATGGTTCCAGAACCCTAGTTTATCGAGGGTATCGAGAAACTGACTCATTACCTGTAGTTATTAAAATACTAAAAAATCCTTATCCAAGTTTTAGTGAACTTTTGTCGTTTCGCAATCAGTATACTATAGCTAAAAATCTCAACTCACCGCTAATCATCCAAACTTATAGCCTAGAAGCATATCAAAATGGCTATGCGTTGGTGATGGAAGACTTTGGAGGAATTTCTCTCAAAAATTATTTTACCTCACTAGAAACGCCATATATTACGTCTATAGAAGAGTTTTTACGGATTGCGATCGCACTCTCCGATACCTTAGATGTACTCTACCGCGATCGCATTATTCATAAAGATATTAAACCCGCGAATATTTTAATTAATCCCCAAACTAAACAAGTTAAATTAATTGACTTTAGTATTGCATCTTTGCTACCACGGGAAACGCAGACACTAATCAATCCCAAGATTTTAGAAGGAACACTCACTTATATTTCCCCAGAACAAACAGGTAGAATGAATCGGGGGATTGACTATCGGACTGACTTTTATTCTCTAGGTGTAACTTTCTACGAATTACTTACAGGAAAGTTACCTTTTGTTTCAAACGATCCAATGGAATTAGTACATTCTCATATTGCTAAACTTCCACCATCCCTTCAGGAAGTCAAATGTGAAGAGATTCCCCAAGTACTGTCTGATATCGTCATGAAATTGATGGCAAAAAATGCTGAAGACAGATATCAAAGTGCATTGGGTTTGAAATTTGATTTAGAAAATTGTTTGCATCAGCTACAAGAAACTGGTGAAATTCAGAGTTTTGAAATTGCAAGTAGGGATGTGTGCGATCGCTTCATCATTCCTGATAAACTCTATGGACGAGAAACCGAAGTATCAACCCTACTCCAAGCATTTGAGCGAGTCAGTCTTGGTGCAACAGAAATGATGCTTGTTGCTGGATTTTCAGGAATTGGGAAAACTGCGGTTGTCAACGAAGTTCATAAACCGATTGTGCGCCAACGCGGTTATTTTATCAAAGGTAAATATGACCAATTTCAACGAAATATTCCTTTCAGTGCCTTTGTGCAAGCATTCCGAGATTTAATTGGACAATTATTAGCTGAAAGTGATATCCAAATCCAGCAATGGAGAAACAAAATATTAGAGGCTGTTGGAGAAAATGGACAAGTAATTATTGAAGTTATCCCCGGACTAGAAAAAATTATTGGCCAACAAAAAATATCACGAGAATTATCAGGAAATGCGGCACAAAATAGATTTAATTTATTATTTCAAAAATTCACCCAAGTCTTTACCAGTGCTGAACATCCATTAGTGATTTTTTTAGATGATTTGCAATGGGCAGATTCCGCGTCATTGAAGTTAATGCAGCTTTTAATCGCTGATACAAATCATCTTTTGTTAATTGGTGCGTACCGTGATAACGAGGTGAATCCAGCACATCCATTAATGTTGACCTTGAGTGAGATTGAAAGAAAACAAGCAACAATTAATCTAATTAATTTAACACCATTAAGTCCTATAAAAGTAAATGAGTTAGTTGCTGACACACTGAAATGCCCAGAAAACTTGGCATGGAATTTATCTGAATTAGTTTATCAAAAAACTCAAGGTAATCCATTTTTCGCTACACAATTTCTCAAAGCATTGCATCAAGATAATCTGATTAAATTTGATTTAAAATTAGCCTGTTGGCAATGTAATATTACACAAGTAACGACTCAATCGGTTACAGATGATGTTGTTACTTTTATGGAATTGCAATTACGAAAACTGCCACAATCAACTCAAAATATATTACGATTAGCTGCTTGCATTGGCAATAAGTTTGATTTAGCAACTTTGGCAATTGTTGCAAAGCAATCGTCAATTGAGACGGCTGCTAATTTGTGGAAAGCGCTGCAAGAAGGATTAATTTTACCGATTAGTGATGTTTATAAGTTTTATCTTGGGCAAGAAAGTATTACACAGACATCGGAAACTATTGAGACTGTTACATATAAATTTTTACACGATCGCGTCCAACAAGCAGCCTATTCCCTGATTCCCGATGACCAAAAACAGACGACTCATTATCAAATCGGACAACTACTTTTACAACAGATTTCCTCACAAGCAAGAGAAGACCGGATCTTTGAAATTGTTAATCAATTAAATCACGGAACTGCTTTAATTAGTGAACAAATACAACGAATAGAATTAGCACAACTTAACCTCATTGCCTGTCGCAAAGCTAAAAATTCAACAGCCTATCAAGCAGCATCTGCATATGCAAATACTGGATTATCTCTATTGGGTGAAAAGGCTTGGGAACAGCAGTATGAAATGAGTCTTGCCTTACATGAATTAGCTGCTGGAGTAGCAATGCTAAACGGTGAATTTGAAGCGATGGAACAGTTTATTGATACTGTCACCGAACAAGCACATTCTTTACTAGAACAGATCGAGGTTTATCGTATTAGGATTCAAGGCAAGATTTCCCAGCGCCAACTCAATGAGGTGCTGGCGATTGGTATCAATATCTTGCAACAGTTGGGTATAACCATCACAGAATCACCTACACCCGCAGATATTCAAAAGTCAATCCAAGAAGTTAACGAATTGATTGGTGACAGAGAAATTGCAGATTTTGTCAACCTCCCTGTGATGACAGATGCGAACAAAATCGCCATTATCCAGATTGCCAGCAGCATCATGTCAGCAGCTTACATCTGTGGGTCTTTGTTGTATCCATTACTAGCTAGCTTGTTAGTCAAATTATTCCTACAGCACGGTAATATATCTATTTCTGCTACTAACTATGTTTGTTACAGTGTGGTTATTTGTAATGTAGAGAAAAATATAAATGTAGCTACAGAGTTTGGAAAGCTGGCATTGAATGTGGCTGCAAAATTCGATGATAAAACAATTAAAGTGGAAGTATTTTTCCTGCTGGGAAGTTATATCCTCCACCGCAAATCTCACATCAAAGAAACTTTACCCGTTTTGAAAGAGAGTTATACTCTTGGGCTAGAAGTTGGAAACCTGGAATACGCTGGATATGCCATTCACACTTTCTGCTACTTTTCTTTTTGCTGCGGTCAACCCCTTGCTAACTTGGAGCAAGATACACGCACTTACTACAATGCTTTAGTGCAATTAAACCAATTGGGAACAGCTAATTACTGTCTGATTTATTGGCAGGCGAATTTAAATTTACTAGGTTTAGCAGAGCATCCCACCATTTTATCTGGATCGGCTCTCCGAGAGACAGAATTTCTCCCCCTATTGCGCTCTGCAAATGATACCTATGGACTATATATCTTCTATTCATATAAGTTGACTCTTTGCTTTTTGTTTGGGGAAGTTGAGCTAGCTAATAACAATGCCCTTGAGTGCAAAAACTATTTCATGTCGGGTGCGGGAATAGTTGCCGAACCTGGGTTTTATTTCTATGATTCTTTGGTAGCTTTAGCACTATTGAGTCAACCGTCATGGGAAGTATCAACTGTATTAGAACGGGTGGCAGAAAACCAAACTAAGTTACAGCATTGGGCGGACTATGCACCCATGAATCACCAGCATAAGGTTGATTTGGTGTCAGCCGAAGAATGTCGAGTGTTAGGAAAAACAGCCGAAGCAATTGAGTTTTATGACAAGGCGATCGCTGGAGCCAAAGCTAATGAATACATCCAAGAAGCAGCGCTAGCCAATGAACTGGCTGCCAAGTTCTACCTCGATTGGGGCAAAGAACGCATAGCCCAGGAATACATGACCGAAGCCTATTACGGTTATGCTCGTTGGGGTGCGAAAGCCAAAGTTGTTGACTTAGAAAAACGCTATCCTCAGCTTCTGGCTTCTATTCTCCAACAGACTCGTACTAACCTCTCAGTTAACGAAACCGTCTTCGCCACGGGTACAGTCACCTTAACAAGTTCTTCCTCCAGTGTCTCTGATTCTCTCGATTTAGCCGCCATTCTCAAAGCTTCTCAAACTCTTTCAGGCGAAATCGAACTCGAAAAACTACTTTCATCGTTGCTTGCGATCGTCATCAAAAATGCGGGGGCTGATAAATGTGTGTTAATGCTGTTGCGAGACGATCACTTGGTAATCAAAGGGTCAATTATTGAGGGTTCGGAGCCAGTTGTATTGCAGCACCTTCCCGTTGATGAGAGTCAAGATATTCCCCTAAAGCTGATTTATAAAGTGAAGCATAACAGGGAGACTATTGTGTTGCTGGATGCAACGGCTGATCCGATTTTAGCTAATGACCCGTATATCATCCGTCAGCAGCCTCAGAGTATCTTATGTAGCCCAATTTTACATCAAGGGAAATTGCTGGGGATTTTATATCTAGAAAATAATTTAATCGCCGGGGCTTTTACGAGCGATCGCGTTGAACTACTCAATTTACTCTGCGCTCAAGCGGCGATTTCTTGGGAAAATGCCCTACTTTATGAGCGATCGCTAGAAAATTCCCAACAGCTACAGCGATCGCTTCATGATTTGAGCGCGGCACAGTCTCATTTGCAAGCATCCCAACAACGGCTCCAGCTATTAGTTGAACAAACTCCTCTAGGAGTCATCGAGTGGGATACCAATTTTCTAGTTACTGACTGGAACCCAGCCGCAGAAAGGATATTTGGTTATACAAAACAGGAAGCTTTAGGTCGTCAATTTCAGTTTATCATTCCTGAAGCAATCCAAGTACAAATGGAGGAAGTTAGTATCGATATAATATCTCAGCAGGGCGGTAATTATAGTATAAATGAAAATATTAGAAAGGATGGCAAAATCATTATTTGTGCTTGGTATAACAATCCACTTGTGAACGCGGATGGTGAGTTAATTGGAGTTGCTTCCCTAACAGATGATATTACTGAGAGCAAACTGGCTGAACTTGCTTTGCAGCAAAAATCACAGGATTTACAACAAGCATTGCAAGACTTACAACAGGCACAATTACAAATGGTGCAAAGTGAGAAAATGTCTGCACTAGGTAATTTAGTTGCAGGTATAGCTCACGAAGTGAATAATCCTTTGGGCTTTATTTCTATCACTATCAAACAAGCTAAAAATAGTATTTCTGATATTACGAAACACCTCAAACTATATCAAAAAACTTTTTCAAATCTGAGTGAAGAAATTCAAAATGATGCAGAGGAAATAGATTTAGATTACACTTTAGAAGACTTGCCTAAGATGATTGATTCTATGTCTATGGCGTGTGACAGATTGAAAAATATCAGCACTAGTTTAAGAACTTTTTCTCGTGCTGATAAAGATTATAAAGTGCCATTTAACATTCACCAAGGCATTGATAGTACAATTCTCATTCTCAAACATCGTCTGAAGGCAAATGAAAAAAGTCCCGCTATTGAGGTTGTCAAAAATTACGGTGATGTACCCCCAATTGAATGTTTTCCGGGTCAATTAAATCAGGTATTTATGAATCTGATCGCAAATGCCATTGATGCCTTAGAAGAATCTAATATCGGACGCAATTTTGAAGAAATCACAGCAAATAATAAATGCATCAAAATTATCACCTCAGTCGAAAATAATCTAGTTAAAATCGTCATTGCAGACAACGGCAAGGGGATAGATGAATCAGTCAAATCCAAAATATTTGACCATTTATTTACTACAAAAGCTGTGGGTAAAGGTACAGGGTTGGGGTTGGCGATCGCTCGGCAAATCGTCGAATCAACTCATGGCGGAAAATTAAGTTTTAACTCTATCCTCGATGAAGGTACAGAATTTATTATTGAACTTCCAGTCTAAATTCTGGCTTGAGCTTAACGTGAGTTCGACGGCACTAAATAGAGGAATTAACAAGTACTTTTATCTGATTCGCTGACCTTGGAGAAACGTTAAGGAACAGCGTAAGTTTTTAAGTGTAGTATAGCAAAAGTCAAAGGTAAAAGTTGAAATACTTGCTGTGAATGGCTTTTAGAATTTTTCCATGTCCTAAACACCTTGGTGGTTACTATATATATTGAAAATAAACCTCCATAGGGCAGGATATGACTAATTTATTGATGATTACTCTCATATCAACACCAATTAAAGACCCAGTGGCGGTGTTTTTGATGATTTTGGGGATTATGCTGATTGCACCCCTATTATTTGAGAAAATTCGCTTACCGGGAATTGTGGGATTAATCTTGGCGGGGGTGGTAGTGGGTCCTAATGGGTTGGGATTGTTGGCACGAGACAGCACAATTATCCTACTGGGTACTGTAGGTTTACTATTTCTGATGTTCATGGCGGGACTGGAAACCAGCCTGAATGACATGAAATATAATGCTGATAAAGCGGTGATTTTTGGATTTGCTACTTTTCTAGTACCTTTGGTATTGGGTACTGGAGCGATGATGGCTATCGGCTACGATTTATTGGCTGCTGTTCTAGTTTCATCCTGTTTTTCTTCCCATACCTTGCTAGCGTTACCTGTAGCCAGCAAACTGGGAATTATGCGATCGCAGGTGATGACTACTGTTCTGGGAGGGACGTTAATCACCAATATTTTGGCGCTTTTAGTGTTGGCGGTGGTGGTGAGAGCGCATGAAGGAAATTTAACTCTACAGTTTTGGTTATTCCTAATTCCTTCTCTGGTTATTTATACCTTCCTGATTCTGTGGGGACTCCCTCGCCTGGGACGCTGGTTTTTCCAACGTTTTGGACACGACGAAGGGGCAGAATTTACCTTTGTATTAGCTTCTTTGTTTGTGGTTTCTTATGGGGCAGAATTAGTTCAAATTGAGCCAATTATTGGGGCTTTTTTAGCTGGAGTTGCAATCACGCAATTGATACCGCAACTTAGCCCTTTAATGAATCGGATTCAATTTATTGGTAATACGCTGTTTGTGCCGTTTTTCCTAATTTCTGTGGGAATGCTGGTGAATCCTATGATTCTGTTTCAAGAACCGCGATCGCTTGTCGTCTCAGCTGTGATGGTGACTGCGGCAATTATCACCAAGTTTATTCCGGCTTGGGGTGCAGGTAAGTTATTTGGCTTGAATTTTAACAATATTATGGTGATGTTTGGGCTATCAGTAGCTCAAGCTGCTTCTACTTTAGCGGCGATTACTGTTGCTTTTAAAATTGAGTTAGTTGATGAATTGACTGTTAATGGCACTATTGCCATGATTTTAGTGACTTGCGTTGCGTCTCCTTGGGTGACAGCAGAATGGGGACAAAAACTTAAACCCGAAGAATCCAGTATTACAATTGCTCAGACAGGAACCATTGGCGATCGCGTTTTAGTCCCAGTGGCTAACCCCAGTACCGAAGATAATCTGCTACAGTTGGCAATTCTTTTGGCAAAATCTGCTCAAGGAACTCTCCTACCTCTACATATTTTACTAGAGCAAAATTCCGCTATTTCTCCAGAGGATAAAACCAGACAAAACCAATTATTATCTACTGCGGAAATGATTGCTCATGCTGCTGTTACCGAGGTTACACCGATTGGGCGCATTGATGAATCAATTGACAAAGGTGTCGCCCGCGTCGCGGAAGAACAACAAGCTAGTGTGATTGTCTGCGGTTGGAAGGGTTACTCTACCTATGAGGAAAACTTATTTGGCGGTGTGATTGATAAAATTGTGAATCGCAGTTCAGTACCAGTTTTAGTCAGTCGGTTTCCCTTACCAATTCAACATACAGGGCGCGTTTTCCTGGCTTTCACCACCCAACAAACCTACGCTAGTTCTTTTAAGCAAAATATCCAATTAGCCAAAAGCCTAGCAACAGAACTGAAAGCAAAGCTACAACTGTTACACGTAGTCGCCATCCGAGGTGCAACTGTGGAACTGACTGATATGGAATTACCACCAGATACACCCATTCAAAAGGTGCGGGGTAATTTTGTCCGCCAAGTTTCTCGATTACTTAAAAGTAATGATTTGCTGGTGTTAAATGGGACTGTTGAGCAGAAAAATCAGCTGTTCTCACTTCTTGGTAATGCACCAGAGGCGATCGCCCGGAATCATCCCGAAGTAGCCATGATTATTGCTTATTTTCCACAGTAGAAGCTGAGGAGAAGAGGCAGGGGGGCAGGGTGCAGGGTGCAGGGGGGAAAAGATGCAGGGGTGCAGAGAGCAGGGTGCAGGGGGGAAAGATTTTAGTTCCTAATACCCAGTCCCCCGTATCTGGTTTATGTCTACAATCTCTTGTATTCGACAATATTATTAATTTTTTCTCATGCTTTACCCTGTGATTTGGCAAAACGATTCTGTCTCTCTCATTGACCAAACTCGCTTACCTAATGAGTATACTGTTGTCCAAATTCACCGTAGTGAAGATATGGCACAGGCAATTAAAACTATGATTGTCCGAGGTGCGCCGGCTATTGGTGTAGCTGCGGCTTATGGTATGTATCTGGGCGCGAGGGAAATTGAAACTGAAAATCACCATGAGTTTTTAGCAGATTTAGAAAAAGTCGCCGAGTTGTTGCGTTCGACTCGCCCTACAGCAGTTAATTTATTTTGGGCTATTAGCCGAATGATGAAAACTGCTTACGAAACTTTGGGAACTGTGGCGGAAATTAAACAAAATCTGTTGCAAACAGCCCAAGCTATTAACGCTGAAGATATACAAACCTGTCAGGCTATTGGTGATCATGGTTTGGCTGCATTACCCACTACCCCGGAAAAGCTGAGGATTCTGACTCATTGCAATGCTGGGGCTTTAGCTACGGCTGGTTATGGTACGGCTTTGGGTGTGGTGCGTTCTGCTTGGCGAGAAGGACGTTTAGAACGGGTATTTGCTGATGAAACTCGTCCGCGTTTGCAAGGTGCAAAACTCACTGCTTGGGAATGTGTTCAAGAAGGGATTCCGGTGACTGTAATTACTGATAGTATGGCGGCGCATTGCATGAAACAGGGTTTAATTCATGCTGTGGTTGTGGGTGCTGACCGGATTGCAGCGAATGGGGATACGGCGAATAAAATTGGTACTTATAGTGTGGCGATCGCCGCTAAAGCCCATAATATCCCTTTCTTTGTCGCAGCACCGGTTTCTACTGTCGATTTTTCCTTACCTGATGGTAGCCAAATTCCCATTGAAGAGCGTCACCCTACAGAAATATACCAAATTGGGAATACGACACTGACACCATCGGGGGTAGATTTTTATAATCCTGCTTTTGATGTGACTCCATCTGAGTTAATTACAGCTATAATTACCGAGAATGGGGCATTTAATCCTGGCGATTTAGCAAAATCTCAGCCTCAGACCTTGAATACTGCCGATATGTAAGTATTAACTCACATTAAACAGATCAATCTCCGCCAGAAACCTATGAGGTTTTTTCAGAGTCATTAGTGAGAGTTAGTTATTTGGAGTACATACCCCGCCCCTAGTGGGTGTAAACACTCAAAGCTAATGACTCTGCATCAGTTTGTAAAATCAGTAACAGTTAAATTGGAAAACATATATGAACAAATTAATCCCGACAATTGCGTTAATTATTTCTTCACTCTTAATTACTAGTTGTGCTAATTCTCCTAGTGATAGTGTGAACGAAATTCCTAGTAATACTGTCGAAACAACAGAGACGGAACCTACACCAGGAACTTCCACACCAACGGATGAAACTACACCTTCCCAGGGAAATAATGGTAGTCAAGCAGTTGTTAACAATGAACCCGAAGTTGTCACGGTTAAAGAGTTAGTCACAGGCGATATTTCCTGCTACGCCACAATAGTAGATGAACAGGGAAAAGAAAAGAATGTAGGTGCATCCTTTGAAATTTGTGCAGATGCAGACAAATATTTAAATAAGAAAGTCCGCGCCTCTTATGAAATTGCATCCTTAAATGATTGCGAAAGTATTGAACCCTGCGGTAAAACTCGCCAAGAATCTATAATTTCCGAAATGGAAATATTAGAGGACACATCTTCAACTGAAACCCAATCCAGCAACACATCTAAGTTTACTAATGGGAAGTGGACAATCACCATTGGTAATCGCAACTCTTGGGATGGGGTGAATAATACGGGAAATGTTAGTTATAAAGGATGTGATGATCAAGGTAACTGTATTGACTTAACTGGTGGTAAAGTTAGCTGTCGCCGTGGTGAATGTGTCATGGGTTGGGTGAATGGAGATTATCGATATATTTGGTCAACACCGATAACTGAAGATGGGACTGGTTCCCCCACCCTGATTGTGCAGCAAGGGGGTAAAGAAATCCTGAACGCAACAGGATTCAAACATATCCCTATTAGCTAAGTTTTCTTACTAGTACAGCATGGCGTAAAGTCACAACTATTTAAAGTAGTTGAAAAGCCTAGATCATGATTTTTTTTGACCTTTGACTTTCGCCCTGCGGTACTATTATGGAGAGATTCTGTCACCAGTTGCAGTATCAAATACAAACAACTGATTTAAGTCTAGTTGCAAAGATAAGCGATCGCCTGGACGGGGACGCACATCAGCAGTGGTCTGAATATTTAATACCGCCAGAGAACCGGGTATACTTGCACGAATTAAAGTTTCTCTTCCCAAAGGTTCCACCACTTTAACTTCTACAAATAAAGGTTCTGATTGATGATTATTTAGGTCAGTATCAACGTTAATTGTGATATGTTCCGGGCGAATCCCCAAATCAAAACTTTGACCAGGGCGTAACTCTACTTTTTCCCTGACAGCTGCTGGAACTGCTAAGGATTGTCCACTAATATCAAAAACATCATTTTTATAGATAGCAGGTAAAATATTCATGGGCGGATTACCCAAAAAACTCGCCACCATTTGATTAGCGGGAAGGGCGTAGATACTTTGAGGATCACCAATTTGCTGAATCCTTCCCCGTTCTAACACCACAATTTTATCAGCCAAGGTCATCGCTTCAACTTGATCATGGGTGACGTAAATTGTAGTAATGCCTAATTGTTGGTGTAATTGTTTTAATTCTGCCCTAGTATCATCTCGTAATTGGGCATCTAAATTAGATAAAGGTTCGTCGAGTAAAAATACTTGGGGTTCACGGGCGATCGCCCTTCCTAATGCTACCCGTTGTTGTTGTCCCCCAGAAAGTTGTTTGGGTTTGCGGTCGAGGAGATGATCTAAAGATAGCGATCGCGCCACAGTCATCACTCGTTCTTGAATAATTTTCGGGTCAACCTTCCGCATTTTTAAACCAAAGGCGATGTTTTCCGCCACCGTCATGTGGGGATACAAAGCATAATTCTGGAACACCATCGCAATATCACGCTGTCTGGCTGGGATATCATTCACCAGGCGATCGCCAATAAACAAATCCCCCGAAGTCGCTGATTCTAGTCCTGCAATAGTGCGTAAAATTGTAGACTTACCACAACCAGAAGGGCCGACTAAAACCCAGAACTCCCCATCAGGGATTTCAAAGGTAATATCCTCAATCGCCGTGACGTTATTAAATCTACGCTTAATATCTTGTAACTGAACTTTTGCCATAACCCGATGTCAAATTTCAAATTTAAATTTATCTTCCAGTCTTCCCAATTCCCCACTCATTTCTTCGCCCAAGCCGGGTGAGACAATAACGAAGCCATCACCCGCACACCCCGCAGTTGATTAGACAGGGGTAGATGACCTTTAGGGGCGGTTAAATCCCAAGTAAAGGAACCTGGGTATCTTGTCCAGTTATTACCGCTTTTCCAGCCAATTTTCGGCCAGAAACTTTCCCAATTTTTCCCCAAACTCAACCAAATTTCGCGCTGTACCGAAAACCCAAATTTCCCTTCTGAGTGGACTAGCCAGAGTTGGTTAATAGTTTGTAAGTCCACAATGGGGGCGTTTTCCACTTCTGTAAAATACAACCATTTTCTTTTGACAGCCATTGGTCCAGCCATCTCACACATTTTTTGGATACTCATGAGGTCGGCTGCTTGGAAGTCTTGAATCGCTAATAACTTTTGTAAAGGACTGTAATTGATCCCACAGTTTGATTTTAGAGGTACAATTCCTTCAGGAAAATAAGTCAAGAGAAATTCCTTAACTTTCGGTGCATCAGAATTGTAAAGGACTTGATAGGCTTTACCATCGATCCAATTCGCTGGCTGTTCACCTCGTTGCTGTAAAAATTCCATCAACACATCTAATCCTTCATTACCCAAGTTAGCCAACTGGGGAATGGTTTGTTGTTGGACTTGAAGAGACCCAGCGATTAACGATTGTCGAAGGGAGTCGATGTCAGCAGTACTTGATAAAGTCATTGGGTCTGTCATGCCATTAATCGTGTTAACGTGAGCGTGAAAAAGCAATGGGCTATCGGGTATTTTCCCAGGTAAAGTCCTGATAGCGAAAGGTAGTTTACCTCTGATCGTACAAAATTTCCATGACTTGACTCAATCCCATAGCTGAACCCCAAAGATTTTATCAGGGGAATTAGGGGAAAATCTGCGCCTCGTAACTTGGTGAACAAAAAACACAGTAAAATCAGCCAGCTTGTAACAGCAAGATTGTTTAGCGGGCGCTATATCGTTCAGGAGTTTTTTATGTACGACAAGATTATCCCCCCCACAACCGGAACAAAAATCACCTTTAAAAATGGTGAACCCATTGTGCCTGATAATCCAATTATCCCTTTTATTCGCGGTGATGGCACGGGTATAGATATCTGGCCTGCTACCGAAAAGGTGCTAGATGCGGCGGTAGCGAAAGCATACAAAGGTCAACGCAAAATTAGTTGGTTTAGGGTTTATGCGGGTGATGAGGCTTGTGATTTATACGGCACATATCAATATTTACCCCAGGATACTTTAACGGCCATTAAGGAATATGGTGTGGCAATTAAAGGGCCTTTGACTACCCCTGTGGGCGGTGGGATTCGGTCTTTAAATGTAGCATTACGGCAGATTTTTGATTTATATGCCTGTGTACGTCCTTGCCGTTATTATGCAGGTACACCTTCTCCTCACAAAAACCCAGAAAAGCTGGATGTAATTGTTTATCGGGAGAATACGGAAGACATTTATTTGGGGATTGAGTGGAAGCAGGGAAGTGAAATTGGCGATCGCCTGATTAAAATCCTCAACGAAGAACTCATCCCCGCTACCCCAGAACATGGGAAAAAACAAATCCCCCTCGATGCAGGTATTGGGATTAAACCCATCAGCAAAACCGGTTCTCAGCGTCTCGTCCGTCGGGCGATTAAACACGCTTTACTCTTGCCCAAAGACAAGCAACAGGTAACACTGGTGCATAAGGGGAACATCATGAAGTATACCGAAGGCGCTTTCCGTGATTGGGGTTATGAATTAGCGACTCAGGAATTTCGCGCTGAATGCGTCACCGAACGGGAATCATGGATTTTAAGCAATAAGGAAAAAAATCCCGCTATTTCCGCAGAAGATAACGCCCGTGAAGTTGACCCTGGCTATGATTCCCTGACACCAGAGAAAAAAGCCCAAATTCTTCAGGAAGTAGAAACCGTTCTCAACACCATTTGGGACACTCACGGTAACGGTAAATGGAAAGACAAAATCATGGTCAATGACCGGATTGCTGATAGTATTTTCCAACAAATCCAAACCCGACCAGATGAGTATTCGATTCTCGCCACAATGAACTTAAACGGCGATTATTTATCTGATGCGGCTGCGGCCATTGTCGGTGGTTTAGGCATGGGGCCAGGGGCAAATATCGGCGATGCCTGTGCTATTTTTGAAGCTACCCACGGCACTGCACCCAAACACGCCGGCTTAGATCGGATTAATCCCGGTTCTGTGATTCTTTCTGGGGTGATGATGCTGGAATTTATGGGTTGGCAAGAAGCGGCAGACCTGGTAAAAAAAGGTTTAGGACAGGCGATCGCTAACAGTCAAGTGACTTATGATTTAGCCCGGTTACTAGAACCACCAGTAGCACCCCTAAAATGTTCTGAATTTGCCGAAGCCATAATTCAATATTTCGATTAACAGTAGGGTGGGTTAGCGATAGCGTAACCCACCATCATTCTAAATATGCATAGCCTGTTAATTACAAATTTCTATCTCCAAATTTCTCCTCCTGGTAACTGACTCAAATAATCATCCATAATTGCAGGTAATTCCTTAGCTGAATAAGTATAAGTTAAAGATAGAAATTTGATTGCTGTAGTTAGAATCTGTTTTTTATCAAGTTTTGCAGATAATTGGGAACGAGTATATTTTCCATTCATAACTTCCAAACTAGCATCAGCGATCGCACTTTCAATTACCATATCTGTGATCAAATCTTCCCATTCATCTTGATTGACATAATAGGATTTCTTATTTTCTTTGAGATTCACGTCTTGAATTTCTAAAACTGCGTTGCGAATAGAAGCAATCCATGAATTTGTTAATCGCTGTTCTACTTGATTTTTAATGATATGGATCAGCAAAATCTTGAGAAAAGATTTAATTTGTCGCAGAATGGCCTTTTTACTCATCCCCTCTAACTCATCAACAATCGCCAAAGCATCTGCATAACGTCCTTGTAAGATGCTATTTCTGAGGTCAGTTAATTCTTGTGTCATTGCTTACCATCTCCCCGCTTTCCAATCTTCGCCACCTGGTAACTGAGTTAAACTTTCGGCAACAATTGCAGGTAATTCTTTAGCTGAATAGGAATAAGTTAACATTAAAAACTGTAAAGCATTCTCAATTAACTTAGTTCTATCTATAATATCCGCCAGTTGAAATTGACTGTATTTGCCATTCATCACTTCCAAACTAGCATCAGCGATCGCATCCTCAATCACTTCCTCTTCTATCAAAGTTTCCCATTCATCTTGATTGACATAATAAGACTTATTGTTTTCTTTGAGATTCAGTTTTTTAAGTTCTCGAATAGAATTACGAATAGAAGCCACCCAAGAATTTGTTAATCGCTGTTCTACTTGATTTTTAATTAAATGAATCAACAAAATGTTGACATAAGATTTAATATTACGCAGAATTGCTTGTTTACTCATCCCCTCTAATTCATCAACAATCGCCAAAGCATCTGCGTAACGTCCTTGTAAGATGCTATTTCTGAGGTCTGTGAGTTCCTGTGTCATGGTTTTTAACCGCCATCAAATGATTACTCAAAGCTATGATTAGGCGTTTTTGCGGAATCCACATATTATATCTTGATGTTACATATTGGATAGATGCAAATATCGCCAAATTAATATGTCTAGACAGAAAAAAGAGCCACAAGGGTGTGGATGCGGGAATATTCCTATCTCAGTAATTTTACTGTTTTTAGGAATGAGTTGGTGGTTTTTTAGTCAAAAAAGTAATCGAGACATGATCGCTAATTCAGTTACTAACCTTTTACCTCAGCATCAACAAATAGCTATACCAATTTTAAATCCCAAACCTGTTGTAACCCCTACACCTGCTATAACTCCGACACCTGCTGTCACTCCCACACCTGCTATAACTCCGACACCTGCTGTCACTCCGACACCTGCTGTAACTCCGACACCTGTTGTAACTACTGATACCAAAATCGAACCAGCTTTAACACCAAAAACACCTGATCCAAAAACATCATTACCTCCAACTCCGTGGGAAAAAAAAGCCATTCGAGGAATTTATTTCAGTCGATACAATATTACTAACAATGCTAACGAAAAAACCATCCGTCAACGAGTTCGCCAATATCGTTCCCAAGGATTTAATACAATAATTCATGGGGTCTGGGGTAATGGTTGTACAATGTACAACAGCCAAGTCCTCCAAGAAAAATTTGGCTTTAAAAGTTGTCCCAATGAATTCCAAGATAAGTGGCTAGATTGGTTAATTGATGAAGCCCATCAGCAGGGAATGGAAGTTCATGCTTACTTTGAAAAAGGCATTAAAATAGATAAGAATAGTCCTATTTTTGATTTAGCGATCGCCCGCAAGTGGATTGTCCCTGGTGTAGATAGAACTTATGGTAAAATTGAGCATTATGTTCTCGATGTTGAGATACCTGAAGTTGCTAACTTCTTTAAAAATATCTCCGTAGAATTTGTCACCAAATATCCCCAAATCGATGCAGTGCAGTGGGATGATTATTTAGGCTATCACGACGATTTACCAGGACAAGTAGACCGTACTGCTAAATTAACAAAATTTGTTCAAGAAATGGTCAGTGGAATTAAACAAGCTAACCCCAACGTTAGTTTTGATATTTCCCATCATAACCCCTATTGGGCTAAAAGATATTTTGCGGCTGATTGGCTAAACTGGAACGTCGATAGAGTATTTATTCAAGTTTATAATGATGATAATTTTCAAGAAGAATTAAAATATGTAAAAAATGTTGATGGAATTGGCATTAGTGATAACCAATTTCATCGATTAGAAGCAATAATTAATAACCAAGATATCAAAAGTGTTTTAGTTTTTCCCATAGATGGACAACCCGAAAAAACCGCAACTAACTTGAATAAGTTAGTAAAATCAATCACTCAAAAGCCCTAGTTAAGTATTTGAACTTAGCAATTATGTGTTAATAAACTTCGCTGTAGGGTGTGTTGTTGCAGACAACGCACCGTTAAAAATGTAGAAATTTTTCGTCAAAAAAACTGTCCAAATCCAAAATTTGCCCACAGTATTATCGGGATTTACTTTGAGTTTATATTCTTATGAAATAATATCCTAATTTCAGCAAACCCTACTTATTAAAAAGGTAATTTTAAATTTAACTCTTGCAACGTTTCAGCATCGGGATTAATTCTAATCGTCTGAGGTTCCGCAGATTTACCATTGACTTGTAATTGATATGTACCCAATGGTAATTGTTCTAAATAGAAAATACCAGCACTATTAGTAATGGATATCACCGATGAATTGTTATCGGAATTAATCGCTTCCACTTTCGCACCAGCAATGGGGTTTCCTTCCGAGTCCGTCAGAGTTCCGGCTAGGGTGTAAGATGCAACAAAAGGTATAGAAAAAGTTGTATAACTACCTGAAACAACTTCAATAGCAGCAGCAACTTCAGCAGGTTTCCAGTCAATAGGATATCCAGCCGGATCTAAATCAATTCTATAAATTCCCGGCGCAAGTTTTAATAAAACACCTTGTTTTGTAATATTTGAGAAGCTAGGATTAAATTTTTTGTTATTGAGAATTAATAATAGTTCAATATCTTCAGTATAAATCTTTTCATTATTATCCCGAATGCCGTTATTATTCTTATCTAAGAAAGGTTGAATAAAGATTCCTCCTTCACTGCGTAACCGTTCAAATCTAGTATCTCCGGGGCTAAAGCTAGGACTAAAATTAACTGCTGAACCAAGTTCAATGCGAAAAGCCGCAACATCTGAAGTTGTAGAAACTCCATCGTAACGCAAACGTAGAGACAAACCCGGAATCACAACAGTAGAAACAGCAGCTAAAAAACCACTACCTTGAGAACCAATACCATAACCTAGATCAAAATCCCAAATAGAACGTCTATCACTCAGCCGATATGGTGATTGATACTTCCATTTTAAGCTTACTAAATCATTAGTGAGATTATTAGAATTGGTAGTTTCGTAACCTAAATTTAAAGACTCATTCCCAGGTAAATTAAAAATAGAACCATCATAAATTAATCCTAATGCTGTATTAGTCGGATTTGATCTAGTCGATAGATTCCATTTACGCCAACGCACGTTAGATGATAAATCTAATTGTCTTCTATTATCTATTTTTAGGCTAGAAAAAGTAAATAAATTACCGAAATTCCTGCTAAAGTTAATGCCAGTATTGATAATATTACTTGAGTTATTGCCAGTGCTATTTATATTTATACCAGGAGCAGCACTCCAATTAAAATTAAAGCTTTGAAAGACTTCATTACCGGACAAATTAAAATTTAATTTAGGAGTAGGTCTAAATTCTAGATTAGCATTATATTTGAAATTTTCTGGTGTTTGTAAAGCAGATACAGCTAGTTTGAAGGGAAAATTATTAGGTTGATAAAATATATCTACTAATCCTAATAAATCTCGATCATAAACAATTCCCGCGCCCAAAGTTAAAGAATCTGAAACACCATGACGGTAAGCAATTCCGCCGCGCACATCTGTGAAATTGCCAAACAAATCATTAATTCGGGTTTCTCTACTCAAACCACTTGATACAATAAGGCTTGATGTTCCTTTAGTTAATTGTCCAGGAAGATTCAGAAATATCGCTTCTTGCTCAATGGGAATACTCGCTAATTGTCCGTTAGGATAAAGTAAAATCCGATAATTTAACCCAATACCAGTAATGGGAACATTCTCAAACCGATAAACTCCTGAAGAATCAACTAATACCTCTGCAAAAATTCTTCTGTCATTTCCAGAAACTAATTGTACTAAAGTTCCCGGTGCTGCGGTTCCTTCAATAATACGGTTAATTGTGTTACTTTGCAAACGTTGAGAGGGAGTAAATCCTCCACCATCCAGATTATCTGCTTTAAAGCCAAATCTTCTAATGGCTGTAAAACCCCAATAATCACCTCTACCTTGATTTTGCCAAAAACTCGGTTGAGAACCAATTACATAATCATTAAAATCACCTTGTCTTAAATATTGTCCTTCTTGTAGTTGCCAAGTAGTATTATCGAGTAAATCTGGTTGATTAATCCGAGAATACCAACTTCCGCCCAAGATTGTACCAATAGTTGTGAAATTACCTTGACTAGTTAATTGATTACTGTTTTCTCTACCACTAATATTAATTTGTTGTCCTATAGTTGATAAGGTAAAATCAGGAGCATTAACAACAGGTAATCCTTCTAATACTACTGGAATTTCTGCGGTGCGATTTTTTTGCTCTTGCAAATTCAACCAAGGAGGTTCAAAGATAATTGCATAAGCTGCAATATCAAATTCGGCTGTAACTTCTAATAATTCATATATTTTGGCGATAGAAATCACTAAACCCAATTCTGGATCTGTAATTAATTCATTGGGGTTAATGCGTTTAATTAAACCCACTCCTCTGAGTTCTAATTCCCCATCTGGTAGAGTAGTTACATTTAGGTTTAATGCTTTGGTTAAATCTCGCCAAGAAATTAACCAATCATCAAAATTAACTGCTTTTTCGCCATCTTCATATCCTCTCACAAACGAAGATTGTAAAACATTACGTCTACCAATATTAATTCCTAGTGGCAAAATCACAAAATCTGATTTTTTTTCTTCTGTTTGAGGGGAAATAGGAGAATCGTTAACTTGGGAAATAGTATAATTAGTAGTTGTATTGAAAGTATTTTGGGGACAGCAATTAACAATTCCTGGATTAATTAAATGAAAAATCACAGAACAAACATTATTTAATTATTGATGGGTGTAGTAGGTTTGTTCTCAGGATTGATATCTTCTGGAGAAACAGTGAAATTAACATTAAAAGGTAAATCTCCTCCTTTTTTAGGAAATTCCCATTTCAGTTTTCCTGAAAATTGATATGTACCTGGTATCAGGGTTTCTCCTTGAGGAGGATAGGCGATCCTAATATAACGATCGCCTTCTGCAATAATAGTAGTTTCTTCTAGAATGCTAGAGTTGACAGTTTTTCCATTTTGGCTAAGATTCCATTCAGTTATAGCGCGGGTTGTGGCTTTACCTGTATTATTAATTAATAATCTAATTTCTTTTGCCTTAGCATCATAAAACGCTTTTTCAACTTCCAAAACTGGGACAATATCGCCATTTCTCACATAGATTGTGGCAATTATATTGACAGCAAGACTAACCTGATTTTCTGAGGTAGAATCATTATTTTCTTGAAGCTCCTCAATAGAGAACATAGCCCTATATTCCCCTTGGGGTAAACTAGGGATTAGCCTAGCATTGAAACGAATTGAGCGTTGTTGTCCTGGTGCAATTACTAACTCACGGGGAGAAAATATTAGATAGGGTGTTAAATCATTGGGACTAGATTCTAAAGCCTGGAATCCTTCCCGAATATAGGTAAAGGGTGCAACAGAAACTCTGGCTCGATATGGTTTATCTGAGCGATTTGTCACATCAATAACTCCTCTAGCTTGTCCTGATTCTGCTTGGCGTTCAATCACTAAAGGAGAGACAGATAACTGTTGACTATAGGCTGGTATTGAGGTTAAACCAACACCAAAAAAACACAACAAAGGTAGGATATTCGGTAATCTTTTCAACATTACTCTGATAAAGTTTTTTCCTGCACTGTAAGTAAAATTAATATTGCGGATACTATTTAGATCCGAGTTTGGCTGTAAGCTGCTATAGTTGCGAAACTAACCCCAAAGCAACACACAAAGGCCGAATTTTTGGAGGTTTTTTTATCATCGCAGCTATGACAATGCCTCAGATTTAATATAATGTAGAGGCAAACTGCTGTTCACCCCTACGAAATTTAATTGCCCATTCTCAAAGAGTTATGGACTCAATTTATTGGGGTGTTAGAGCAACGTTTACACGGATGTTGTAAGTTCCAGCAGGTAGTGCTGTAGTAAAGTTATTAACGTGCAAAGTAACCCCGTAGTTTTTTGCCGTAATCGGAGCTGCCTGAACAGGACCAGCTACGCCTACAGGACTAGCAACAGCTGCACCAGTGGGTGAAACTTCACCAACCGCAACCTGAGTGGTTCCGTCTTTGACTCTAGCCGTAATCCTTTGAATTTGGTTGTATACACTACCACCGTTATTAGCAATAGAACTGACAGTAAATGTTGTACCGTTACCGCAAGTAACATTGATATTTCCTGCTGTGCCGCTAAAATCTGGATCAGCGAAGAGTTGGTTAGGACCGAATGGAGCTAATGCTCCGTTAGTTGCGGTGTTGATACTGCAAGATACTGCAACAGTTCCGGCAAAGTCAACGTTAGCATTCTGGGCTTGGGCTTTGGGGCTAAAAGCTACAGCACTGAGAACAGCAAAACCGCTAACTAAAGCAAGACGACGAAAATTCATCATTTTTAATACCAAGGGTAAATTTTTTATCCTCTACATTAGTTTAGACGTTTACCGAAGCCAAATTGTGAATTATTACTCTGCGTGCTGATGAGAATACAGCATTTCCGGCTATTATGAAGTACAGTAGCAGCAACTAGCAAACCAGTTTCTTAAATGTTGAGGATTGATTAAGTCGAGTGCAACTGAGATTAGTTTATCAACCATTTCTGTTGTAGTTGGA
>NZ_JAYGHG010000049.1:0-24884 GCF_034931085.1 Nodularia harveyana UHCC-0300
TGCATGGCTCAGATTACTGGGGTATGCTTTACTCATGTTACTCTCTCGGTGCTGTTTATTATCTATTCACAGCGTATACTGAGAGAGCTTTTTTACAACCTGAGCGACTTTTCAAACAACCTCTAAGAGAATACCTGTTTCTCCAAATTTTGGTGAGCATCCTACAGTCAATTAAAAATGTGAATTTAGAAAGGTTAGCGAATGGGATACCTTTGCCAATTAAATTTGAGAGTAGAAGAAAAAGAATACAAAGATTTATCTCATTACCAACTCTCACAATTGAAAAAATTTGGTTTCCTATCATTACGGAATGGTTATCAATATACTTCACTAACGAAAAAATAATTTATGTAGCAATTGATAGAACTAATTGAAGCTATTAAATCAGAAGTTTATACTAATCAAGCAAAAATTGAAGCTGAAATAGAGATAACTCAAAATAACCTTGAACTCACTGAAAAAGAAGAAGAAAAAATCATTTTTAAGCAGCAACTCCAATCTGCACAACAACAAATTGAGCAACTCCAGGCACAGTTAAATGCCGTCCTAACTTCGGTTCCTATGCGTTGGTTGGAAATGCACGAACACCGTCCGCTTCTGGAAAAGGCTCTTCGTGATACCCAAGAAAGTTTGATGATTATTTCACCTTGGATTCGAGCTAGTTCTGTAAATAAACAATTTCTTGCAGATTTTGAAAATCTCCTCAAGCGGGGAGTGCAAGTGTACATTGGATATGGTTTGGGAAAAGATGATAACGATAAAAAGTACCCAGCCGATATCCAAGCTGAGAAGACAATACAAAAATTAGCCAGTCAGTACAAAAATAACTTCCAGATCAAACGTTTGGGAGATACCCACGCGAAAATCCTCATTTCCGATACAAAATTTGCTGTCACTACAAGTTTTAACTGGCTATCTTTCCGAGGTGCAAGCGATCGCACATTCCGTGATGAGCGGGGAACACTTGTATCCGAGCCAAAAAAGATTAGTGAGCTATTCGACAGCTACAGAAAGCGATTTGACGAGTAATAGAATTTTGACAACTGGCAGATATAGAGAAACACCGTACCTTCTGGGTCAAACATAGGCGAATTATCTATATGTGCCAGTCGGTGCATAACGTTTATTTCAATAACTGTTAGGGACTATTTGCTGTATAGTCTATAAAATCATGGCTTGACCTCCAAAATGGTCAGTAAATGCCTGAGCCAACGGAGACTTAGGGAGGGCAGAAGATGAAACTGGTAGGATATGTGAGGGTTAGTAGTGAGTCGCAAGCGGATAACACCAGTTTGTCAGAACAGAAAAAAAAGATTGCTGCTTATGCTTGTGCTTTTGGTCATGAACTGGTAAAGGTTTTTGAAGAAGTGGGTTCGGGTAAGGATACTGAAAACAGGCCGCAGTTTCAGCAAGCTTTGGCTTTTGTGGCTACGGGTGCTGATGGAATCATTGCGGCTAAACTTGACCGCCTAGCCAGAAATACCCGCGATGTCCTGACTTTGGTGGATGATGTCCTCCAACCCCAGAAAAAAGCTTTAATTTTGCTGGATTTGCAGGTGGATACAACTACGCCACAGGGTTACATGATTCTCACTGTGATGTCTGCGGTGGCTAAACTTGAGCGGGATCTGATCAATGAACGCACTCAAGGCGGTAGACGTGCTAAGGCTGCTAATGGTGGCTATGCCTATGGTTCACCTGCTTTTGGTCAGGTGGCTATTGAGGGTGATTTGATGCCGAAATCTGATGAATTGGAGGTGGTTGAGCTGATTCGCCGTCACCATAAGTCTGGGAAGAGTTTTCAAGCGATCGCTTCTTGGTTAAATGAAAAGGGACACAAGACAAAGCGCGGCTGTGATTGGCAAGCCATGAGTGTTAAGCGGGTTGTTGACCGCCTTTATCCCAAGGCTGCATAATAAATAGTTATTAGGTGCTGATATTATTAGCACCTAATAATATCGTGAAATTTTCTTTGCGTATCAGAGTCGAGCATTTCAGATTGTTTGACAAGATTTAAACTCCTAGTGGTTTTAGCAATTTCTACCAAAGATTCGTCGATGTGATAGCTCTTGTGTTCAATCAGCCAGGTAAGGATCTCAAGGAGATGCCAGACAGACTGCGCCCCTCCGTAGACAGCAGGGGGGCGGTCTGAAATGCTTTTCGATAGTAACTTTTGAATATTTTGTCGAGAGCATCCCAAGAGGTTCGCTACATCGGTAACACCAACAAAATCGGGTGAAGCCTCGACAATCTCGGCTCGTGGGATAGCCTTTCTTACATCATTTATGGCGCTAGAAATTGCATCATACGCCGATGGTGCTTCACGAATAAAATCAAGAGCGATAAAACCCTTTATACCAGTGCCAATAATGGCATCATCACAGCCCGATTCATAGAGGGCATCGATGAACATACCAGTATCAGTCGTAGAATTTGGGAGTTGGAATTTTAGAGTAAATTCATATTCTTGCATCTAATATTACCCTCTCCTATTCGTAATCATTTCTCTTCTTGTTGATAAATACACTTATCCACTACTCGACGAATCTGCTTTGCATGGTTAGTAGCATTTCTGGGAGTACTCCAAATACTAGTAATGCAAAATTCCCCACATCTACATTCAGAATCGTTGTAAGGGCAATACATTTTCCCCCAAGCATGAGAGCCACCTTCTTCAACTTCCCAGCCTTGCTCAACAGCATAATCCAACGCTGCTCGGATCTCTTTATTGGGGTGTTTCTTTGCCATTACCTAAGACACACAATAATCTTAATTCGTACAGAGTGAGTTGTCAACTGACAACTCACTCTGTCCATTTTACTTAAACATGACCTGAAGAGGCAGGGGAGCAAGGGAGAAGGTTTAATTTTTTCTTAGTGACATTCCCTTTTAGTCCTACAACTAAAATACTTTTGTACAATTGTACGTAAATACAATCTAACTTTTGTGCAAAAGTATTTTAATATATTTGTGATAATGTACTTTAGTAACTTTATACAATTAATTTATGCCAAATCCGCCAACAGTCGTCTCCTTGGGCTTGGCTGGGGGTCAGGGAAAGTCTACAGTAGCCTTGATGCTGGGAAGGTATTTAGGGCGCTTAGGAATTCCCGTTTTGTTTGTAGATTGCGACCCTCAATCTAGCTTGACCAGTTTTTTAGGGGTACAAGTGCAGCCTCATACCCCAACATTACTGGAGGTTCTGACACAACCAGAAGAGAAAACCAAAATTATCGATGCCATTGCGTCCGTACCAGACGTTAAATTGGGCGACAAATTGGGCGACCGAATCATTAACAATAGCAACCTGTTCTTAATTCCTTCAGATGACGGCTTGGAGAGCGCCAACTATAAATTGGCTTCCAGTGGACTAAGTCTGTTTATTCTCAGGAATCGCCTCCAGCCAATTGTGAATAATTTCGGCGTGGCAATTGTAGACCCACCCCCGGAACGTTCACATTTAGCACAGACTGCCTTGGGTGCTGGAGATAGATGGGTAATTCCAGCCGAGTCCAACGTCAAGGGAGTGCAATCGCTGTTGCGGACTTTGGAATTAATCAAAGAATTTAAAACCGCCCTACCTTATGGTGAACTACTGGGTATAGTGCCGTTTCGCGCGCGCTGGACTGGTTTACATCCAACAAACGCTACTAAAACCAGTATTGATACCATGCGGCAGCTAGTAGGTGATGAATTGATGTTGCCGCATATTTTGGAATCAGATGTATTCAAAAATGCCATCAACCAACGGGTTGCGCCAACCGACTTGGGGCAGCCAAATCTGGAATATACAATTCACGTCTTAGCTCAACGACTCAAGCCAGCTTTGCCAGAAGAATATGCCAAATTAATCCCATCAGAAACAGCGTCATAAACTTTACTAAGAGGTGAAAACATGAATATTCTAGACGAAATCAGAAATAGAGCTAATCAACCAACAGTTGCACCCAGACAAGATGTGCTAGCTCCACAACAGCAAAGTTCGACTCCCCCTGATATTGATATGACATCGACTGCCGATAATGACCTTTCTGAACTCACAAGATTAGAAAAGCAACTAGCTCACTTCCCGGAAATTGCGCCTAGAGTCCCTGTACGTTTAGAAGTGCCAATCAAGCAAGAACTCGATGAACTATGCAACAAAGAAAAAATAACAGTGGAAACGCTCTTGGAAGCTTTTTATGTTACCTGCCAAGATAAAGATACAGTCATGAAACAAGTGCTAAAAGAAGCCAAAAAACGGCTGAAGAGTCGCAAAGAAGCAGGTAATATTCGCTCTAGCATGACTCGTTTAGCTAATTTGGCTAAAAAGCTCAAGTAGCAATCAGGACAATAGCAAACACTCGCCCCTGGTTGAACGATGTCCTGACACAACATCTAGGTTGACAGTGGCTTACACAGCAAACGAGTGAAGAGAAGACATATTCTCGCAATAAAACTTAATTTTCCAGTCACCTATTTGTAACGATTGGTTGAAGTACAGCAGCTTTTGTCAGAGGATAAAGAAAAAGCAGCTGTTTGATGACCGTGAACAATAGTGCGATCGCCTCGTTTAATTTACACCCAGAATCGCTGGCATTAACAGAGCCACTACCTATCACCATGCACCCATCTGAGGTGTATTTGGCTTCTCTGGGTGAAGGTTCCCGGCGGACTATGCGGGAGGCACTTAATGCGATGGCGCGGTTATTGACCAATGATAGTTGTGATGCTCAAACTTTGGACTGGTCAAAGTTGCGATATCAGCATACGGCAGCAGTTCGGTCGGTGCTGATGGAAAAATACAGTCCAGCAATGGCGAATAAAATGTTATCTGCGCTGCGGCGGGTGCTGAAGGAAGCATGGCGGTTGGGCTTAATGTCTACCGAGGACTATGGACGGGCTACTGATATTCAATCTGTGCGGGGTAAAAGTTTACTGAAGGGGCGGGCGCTGGATGCGGAAGAAATTGCTGCCCTTTGGGATGATTGTATTCAAGATAACTCCAATTTAGGGGCGAGGGATGCGGCACTGTTGGCAATTTTGACGGTGGGGTTGCGGCGTTCTGAGGTAACACATCTTGATTTGAGCGATTTAAAACCGCGCAGTCGGTCGCTAACTATACGGTCAGCTAAGGGACAGAGTGAGCGAATTGTTTACTTACCAGAAGCTGGAGTCCGGGCGGTGCAGGATTGGTTACTGATTCGGGGGAAGTCTGCGGGTCCTTTGTTTTATCCGTTGGATAGGGGACATAAAATTATACAACGGCGGATGAGTGAGCAGGGGGTACTAAGGGCATTACAACGCCGAGGGGAAGCGGCGGGTGTGGAAGAAGGGTTTACGCCGCATGATTTTAGAAGAACGTTTATTAGTGATTTGTTGGATGGGGGTGCAGATATTGTTACGGTATCCAAGCTGGCTGGTCATGCGTCAACTAATACTACGAGTAAGTATGATAGGCGGGGGGAAGATGCTAAGAAACGAGCCATTGATTTATTAAATGTGCCTTACAAGAGGCGTTAGAGTGGGGATGCTCCTATTTATTTTGGGTGCGGCTCTTTTAGCTGATAAAAAGCTCATTATCGGTCTTTCGTTCTCAGTCTCCCATTAAACCGTCGATCTCTTTTCAGTTCTGCGGGAATTGCAGGAATGAAGGGTGCGATAGCTACGCTCTCTTCTCTACGAGACGCTCCGCGTAGCTTGCTTCTCCGGAGGGGTACGCCGCAGGCATCGCCACCACGCCACCACGTAAAACGGTAAAGTTTGCATTCTAGAGGTGTAACCATTGATTGCTACTAAAACGCCCTATGCACTTTGCTCATGTTCTATTGGAGCAAGCTCAATCACTACCCGTTGATTGAGAGCGTGAGCGATTTTTTGCAGCATTGAAAGGGAGTGTCCTTCGTAATCAGCATCTTCAAGCCGTGCAATCACAGGCTGTTTTGTACCAACAAGTTCAGCCAAATGTTTCTGTGTTAACCCCGCTTTTGTTCTGGCGGAGTAAATCAACTGTGCCACTTCTGCATTTATGGAGGCTTCCTCCACTAATGCCTCAAGCTCTGGGTCACTGCTAGTAATTCTGTCAATAATTTTGAGCGCATCGCTAGTCTTGGCCATCCTCTTGTTCCTCTAGATAGGTGTGAACTTCTGGGTTTTCTGCGAATAAAAGCTTTCGTGAGAGCGCCCGTTCAATATCAATTGGTGGTACAGCAGGGTTTGGGGACTAAATCCCTAATTTGGTTCTCAATACTGCCTCATCTTTGAAGCCTACCAGTATGGCTGTGCCATCTTTGACGAAAAGTGGACGTTTGAGCAGCATGGCATCTTGAGCGATCGCGTCAATCCACTGTTGATCAGTCCAAGTCTTCTTTTGTTCACCTAAAGCACGGTAGGATTGGCCAGAAGTGTTACGCATGGGCGCAAAACCCAAGAACTTCACCCAGTCTTGAATCATGTCACGGGTGGGCGGCATTTCTTTTGTGTTAATGAATTCATACTCAATACTGTTGTCTTGGAGCCACGTAAAAGCTTTTTTACAAGTGCCACAGTTGGGGATACCGTAAACCTGAAGGGACATAAAAAGTTAATCAACAATTTCCATGACATATATACATGGTTAGTTTAACTTCTGGCGATGGTGCGGCGCGATCTGCTTGCAGCAGCGCTGAGTGCAAAGCACACGCTCCGCGAACGCTATAGCGCTGAGGCAATCAATCAAAGTGAGGCGTAGCCCATCGCCTCCGGTAGAGTAGAACGCCATCATTCACAGTTAAGATCACTTGATCGGGTAATATAATCCATCGTCACCAAAGCGCCAGCCACGAGTACCAGGATCTCGATGACGGCTCCATGACTCGAACTCGGATGGTGTGAGATTTTCTCGCTCCCTAGACAGACTTAATTCATCAACACCCAATCTCCGAGCTAAACTTTCCCCAGTGCAGAAGTTAAGTTATACTTGTCTTCCCTGGAATGGATGAGATGATGAAAATTGTCTTCTGCTTGTATTTCCTTGGTGACGCAGCTGCCCAAGTGTATGATTAATTTGGGCAAGGCTTTTGGTAACAGTTTCTAACTTTTCTGACAAGTTATTCGGTTGTTGTGCTTGTTGTTGAGGTGATGCCGATTCTATACCCTGTTCTATACTCTGGGTGAGTTGCCCCAACATTGTTTAAATTTGTTGCAAGCGATTCTCTGTACTGGCATTATTATTTACTTGATTGGCTGACAGTGCTGAGAGTCGGTTCATGATGAGGTGTAGAAGATTTTCTATACCATTGTCAGGGTGTTCTGTCTGTTCCAGGATTTGATGCAGACCTTGGACTACTAACTCTGTGGCTGAGGTGTTGCGTTGTTTGGCTTCGGCTCTAAGTGCTGCAACTAAAGACTTAGGAAGTTTAAAATTTACCGATTCCCGTTCTATGGCCATGAAAACACCCGCACTCCAGCAATACCCTTCTTTACTTAGCTTACATCTGGTTGGTATCGAGGACACGGAGAAATAAGAGTATGAGAATTTTTTTGTGTAAGTTCTAATGTTTACAAATATACAGGTTTATATAGAAGCTTATATTTGCATTTTTAAAATTTATCAAGGAAATGATTTACTAATTTTCGCACTTTGATAAAAGCCTATCAAGATACATTGATACAATTAAATTATCTAGCTATTAGCTGATATTTTAATCGATATTAATATGAATTTTATTTTACAGATGATTCAAATAAAAATATAATGAATTTAGATTAAAAGTTAGATAAATTAATTTTGAATGTCAAATAAATTTTATTTACAAAAAGAATCGCCAACTGTACTCGATATTTTTTGTGGCGCAGGTGGAATGAGTTTAGGTTTTCAAAATGCTGGCTGTGAAATTCTGGGAGGAATTGACAATAATCCCAATGCTATCAGAACACACCACAGAAATTTTCCGAACTGTAGATTGAAACTGAATGCTCAAGATATCAGAACCACTGATATGCTGGAACTTCCGCTTAAACCTAGTGAGGTTGATATTTTAATTGGGGGACCACCATGCCAAGGATTTTCAGTAGTTGGCATTGGGAAGATGAAGTCTTTAGAAAGAGCGAAGGGAAATGACCCTGAATTGAAAGTAAGAAATGACCCAAGAAATTTTCTATACAGAGTCTTTGTTGATTTTTTAGATTATTATCAGCCTCTTTTTTTTGTAATTGAAAATGTTAATACATTAAAGAATAATAGAATATTTCCTACAATTATTAATTCTTTAAGTAACGGATTACCTGAGCATGAGCGTAATTATCCAGGGTATGATATTTTTGAACCCAAAGTATTAATTGCGTCTGATTATGGTGTTCCTCAAATTAGGAAGCGCCTATTTATTGTGGGTAAGCGCAGAGATGCTAACTTGAGTTTCGAGTTTCCTAAAAAAAATATAATTTCTCCTGTCTCAGTGGGAGATGCTATCGGAGACTTACCCGAACTCGAACCTATATCTATGGTTTTGAGAAGTAAAATTAGTGGGCCAAAACAGATTGATGTTGAAAAACAATATAATTGTCCAGCTCAATCAGAGTATCAAGAAAAAATGAGAAGTAAAAAACAGCAAGGAGAAGGTGTTATGAATCATATATGTCGCGCTCATAACGAAAAAGATTTAGATATATTTGCAATGTTACCTCAAGGAGGTAAATATAAGGACTTACCTGAATCTGTTAGACGCTATCGCTCTGATATTTTCGATGATAAATATAAACGTTTGAAATGGAATGAACCTTCATGGACATTAACAGCACATATGCGAAAAGATTGTTTAGCCTATATTCATCCAACTCAAACTAGAAGCATTTCTGTCAGAGAAGCTGTTAGGCTTCAAAGCTTCCCTGATGATTTTATATTTGATGCACCTATGACTAGAATGTTTGAATTAGTTGGTAATTCTGTACCACCACTTTTGGCTGAGGCGATCGCCAGACCTATTGTTGAACAGATCAAGGCTTACAAAGCAGGTCATTAGCTCAGTTAATTTTGGTATTTATTTGTGAAACAGATGGAAATGTGAGAAGACTATCAAAGCATTTAGATACAGTATTAACTTCTTCGTTATGAAGAATAATCCCTAATTCATAATTTTGCTTCATTCCACGCCGACTTAAGTTGGCTGATCCAATTAGAGCAACTGAGCGGTCAACTACAATCAGTTTTGAATGCAGTTCTTCTACAGGATCATTGAAGTTGTAAACTTGACAGTAGGGGTATTTTGAAACTAAATCGAAGAAATACTGTTGAATCTCTTGAGGCTGATTTTGAAACCGATTAATGATTCCATTAAATTTGATTCCCCGCTTCAAGCAATCCTCGAATTCTTCAAGAATTTCATCAGCCCCAACGGTAATTGAATAGGCACACAATAGAACTTCACGTTCAGCTTCTCTGAGCATATCTTTTAATGCTGATTGAACTGAGCGTACCCCTGTACCCATCCAAGCCAGACCTGTAACTACAGTTTCATTGGTCATGGTAAATTTTCTAGTAGCAACTGTCTATCAAGTAAAGTATTTCTGTGTTCACAAGAAGTTTCAGAAATAAACTGGCAAGCATAACAAGCAGAGCCATTAACTCTATCTTCTCCAAATTCTTCTTCAATACAAATTGGGTCATTAGAGCAAGCATCTACATTGCGTAGGGCCGACTTAAGAATGCGTTCAAAGTGAGGCACTAAACCGATTAGTCCTCCCAATGTACCATCCCCTCCCGATTGGGCTGTATAAAGTAGTAAACCACCAACGGTCTTATTATTTTCCGTGTAGGTGTAAACTCGTTCCCTAATAGCTGCTGACGAATAACCAGAATCCACTGATAGTGCTGTAATTAAACGATGACTTAGTGTATGCCACCAGACAAAAACAGGGTGTAAATAACTCGTTTGAGATCCCGGCATAGCCTTAATTTTTCGGTAGCCATCGGTCGAGTTATAAGCTGACAACCAACGACTATAAGCCGACCCTTTTAAAGGAAAATGTTCTGAAATGCCTTTTGGTTCTTCGGTAGATATCAAATCCAAAAAAATACCCTCACCAAATAACTCAACACCTGGATGCCAAGCGATACTTTCATCAGGTGGTCTATACTCAACAGGTACAACTTTAGGCTGTGGATCATCCTTATCTGTGCTAATCGGTCGTGTATAACCAACCTGTACCATTACCACCCGCAAGCGACTAAGGGGCGTAACCCGTAAAATTCGTCCTGAATCTAACGTGAATGTCTCCACATTTTCGTGGTAAACTTCAAACTGATTTGGACCACCTGGTTTATCTGAACGATGCGGTGGAGCGCCATAACAAGCAGCATTACGCAGACTTTTAAACTCTTCTTGTTTTAGATTTTCTTCAGTTGCATCGTGCTGTCTTGTTTGTTCATTAAGAACATCATTGACAGCATCAAGGATTTCTCGTTCGCTGTATTTCTTAATAGTTTCAGCAGATGTTGGATCTAACAGTCGTCTTGCCACCAAAGTATCTAACATCTGGACAATTTGAGATTTGGATTCTATGTTGATAGGCAAAGCAGCAAGGATGGCTCGACTTTGTAGTAAGCGATGTAGAGCGGTATCTAGTGGTGGAATTGTTAGTGCAGTTCGGAGTTCCGACACCCTTAAATTAGCAGCACCACGCTGAATAATTTTAGCTCGTTTATCACATCCTGCTGGATCTTCTCTTCGTTCTGGAAATCTACCACTACATTGAAACTCTCTAGAGTAAGCTTTACCAAAATTTTCTGATCCGCCACAATTGGGACAGATAATCTGTATATTTCTGATCGCACCTCCACCCCCTTCCCATTTGTAAAAGTCTGCTCCCTGACATTCGCGTTTATGTTTTATCAGTGAGCGCCACGGGACTTCATTCAGATGTCCGTGAGAACAAGCTAGAACAAATCTGACTGCTTCCTCACGAGATTTATCCCAAGCCTTATAAGAATTTTGTAGTTGTCCACATCTTGGGCAACCAACTGCTTCACCTACTCTCTGTTGATAGAGAATCCCATGTTTTGTACATAAAGACCAAGTGGGAAAATGGTAACTTTGGTAAACTGAAATGCTTTCAGGTTTTCCTAAATCAGCATTGGAGGGAATATAGAAAATTTTATTGCCATTGAGTAAGGTTTGGGAGAGCCTTAAGTCTGTAATTTCATAATCTTCAGGTCTGCGCCCATTATCAAATAACTTGGATTGGCTTGGTGCTGCAATCACCACTGGGCCATCTGGTGTTTCTAGAATACTACCTGGACCAAAGGTGGTGATATATTGTGAAGGACGCAATGATTGACCTTTACCTGCCATAGTTTAACTTCCCTGATTGGCTTGATTTTGCTGATTCATTGAAATAGAGCCAAAGCGCGTCATGGATTCGACTTCGCGCAAAGACTGGGGAGAGTTGCGAAAGACAAATGTAAAACCTTGTTGTTGATGTTGCTCATCTCCTAACACAACAGACTTTGTAGGAGATTTGTTAATCGCGTACTCTACATAAACTAAATTATTTTCTTGCTGTGCAGTAGTTTCCCATCGGTCAAGTCCTCCTTGCACCTCCCGATTAACTTGGTCTTCTGGTGGTCTTCTGGTTTCTAGCTGAATTTGCGATCGCCTTTTAATAACTTCGGTGATACATCCCAACTCAGTTGAGTTACGAGCATTTCCAATGTGGCTAGCATCCGCCGCCCATTGAGATACAACATTTACTCCCTGAATTGTTCTAGCTTGTCGCAGTAATGCCACTGCTACTGGACCCATCCCCCGTTCTCTGGCTCTAGAAGCAAAGGGAGTTACGGTAATCGGTTCCACATAACGGTAAATCGCCCTATGGTAGCCAGTGAAAAATTCGTAATGATCCAAGTCCCTGGGACGACTGGCTCTGAAGAAAGTAATCACTAACCCTCCAGTTGAACGACCCACACGACCTGTAGCTTGGATATAAGATGAAGTAGTTTTTGGCTGACCATTAACCACCATTAAACCCAAGCGGTCAATGTCAACACCAGTGCCGAACATGGAAGTACTCAAAACAGCATCTCTAGCATCTGGTAATGGCAGTGAAAGGCTGCTAAGTAAACCAGGTAATTCAGTAGAATCCATGCGACTGGAAAGTTCAATTGCTTCTTCTAGTTCTCGTGCAGTCACTCCCATAATGTCTGCATTGTGCCGCAGTCGTTCAGGAATGTCTTGACGATAAAGTGTAACAGCACCTGCCAATTCCCGAATCGCATTAAAGTAGCCTACCAACGTCCAAAATGGGTCGCAGTCACTATCGCTATATCCTGACTGTTTCAGTTGCTCAATGCTCTGAAACATTGATGAATAAATGCGAACAATGGGAGTTTGAGCGCCCTTACCTGGAGCGCAAACAGCTACATAAAGGCGACCACTAGGATGCTTGCCATTAGCATCTATCTCTAATGGATGAACATTCCTTGGTGTTCGAGCAAAAAAACTGTTGTCTGCTGATAAAGCAGGTGGCGGAAACTGAAAAACCGTGCGATTAAACAAACATTGTACTTGCGATTGAGACTGTCGCACTGTTGCTGTGGAAGCAATGTATTTAGGGCTGACAATTTGACCCTGATACATTCGTTCACATAGAGTATCGACTGCTGTTTCGTAAAGCCCAACCATGCTACCAAGTGGCCCTTCGATTAAATGAAGTTCATCTTGCAGAATGAGGTCAGGTGGCAGGAGTGGATTTACAGCTTTATTATGGCTTTTAGGATCACTAGCCCCTGCATTATCACGATAAAAACCAGACCGGCTATTGTAATGATTGATGTTTCCAAATAACGCACTTGCTCTTGGCTCAAAGGCTAAACGGGCAAACTTATCAACTGTAGCTACTAACAGTGAAGGAATACGGGAATAAACTTGATCGTCAACTGTATAGGCTGAAATTGGAATTCTTGAGGAGAAGCTTGAGGATGAGTTAGTGTATCCTTTAAAAGCTTCAAGAGGTTGTTCCCAGACAAACTTATCAGCAGCAATAGTTTGTTTATCACATTTTTTATTAAATTCAAGAGGAACTTTTTCATTCCAAACTTTTTGGTTGTTAAGATCGCAATCTGGATTAGGACAATAGATTTCAAAGTTCTCTATATTTTCTTTGCCATTGCGACTTCCTATATGGCTCCTTTTAAAATATCCAGGTCGGCTGATTCTAAAAGGGACTAAATTTAAAGAATTTAACTGGGGCTGAATTTTATCTCTCCACCATCCCTCCAGCTTCCCTGCTGAAAGTTTTGACCCTTTTTTTATGTTCAGACTTAGGGAAAGGGTTATATAGTTACTAGAATTGACGATAGGAGCAGAAGAAAAAATCGGTTCGGATTCAAGTTCTTCCCAGTTGTTTGTTTGATGAGAAATTGATGGGTTAGCAACAACTCCCTGCATAACTAGATGAATTGTGTGTGTCTTTCCTCCTAGTAATCCGTCTCTTGGTATGGCTAGGATTGACCCACAACAAGGGCAGTTAAGAATCTGAGCTGGGTCGCCTTCTACTCCTGTTTTGCCTTCCAATGCTGAAATAGCACCTAACAAAGGAGTACTGTTGGGAATGTATATATCTTTCAAGCGATTAGGGGTGACGCTACCACCTACCCACAGTCCGACAGAGAAGCGAGTTGTTCCCCAAATATGATGGTCGCTTCGCTGACAATCCTTCGGTCGCCATCCAACTGGAGAACCCATTCCTAAGTTTTCAACTCGTAGCACTTCGGAAGCAACGATTAACCCTAAAGCGCGACGAAATTGTTGAATTGTTAATAATCTCAGGGTATATCTAGAAATTACACTCACGCCCTGTCCAGTTGGCTCTTTGGACGAAACTTGACCAGATCGTAATCTTCTCAATCCCAGTGTAAAAGCAGCTAGACCTAAATATGCCTCAGTTTTACCACCACCTGTTGGGAAAGCTAGTAAGTCGCAAGTCTGGCGATCTGGATGTAAAGGATTAGCGATCGCCGGGATATTCATCAGAATAAATGCTAGCTGGAAAGGTCTCCAGGTAAAATCATCTCCTGGTCTTCTCCAAGATGCCTGAAGATTAATCGCTTTATTTGCAAAACAAAAAGCCAATCTTACTTCTTCATTTTGAATAATTAACTCAATGGCTTCTTGTATTCGCTCCTGAGTTATGCGACAGTTTTCCAGATGTCGATTAGCGGCTCGATGATATCTAGACTCTAATTGACTCACCGTAGTTTGTTGTTGATTAATCCAGGCTGCATAACCGTCAACCAAAGGCTGTAGCGCTACACGCATTTCGGTTGAATTCCATGCTTGTGCTAGGGTAGCAGTATTTAGCTCTGGAGTTTGTTCTATTTCAGATTCCCAATCAATTGCCGGTGATTGAATTGGGTAACAAGGCACATATTCTGTTCTACAATCTGGCAGACTAAACTTCTGCCATTGCTGTTTTCCACATTTAAACTGAACTAAAAACCCATCAGTCCATGTCAATAAATTTTCCCCTTGACAGGGGCGCTCTGGGTCTATTTCTTTCCAAATAGCTGCACACAAATGACCCCGTGCATACGCAAGATATTCTCGGTATATTAATTCTAATGATTCGTCTTCTTCCTGAAGACTTCCTAGTTCGGGAATTTCATGAGAAGGCTGGAAACTATCAAAAGGCAAGAGCTTTGTATTTTCTCCAGTCACAACTCGAATTTGAGGTTGAAAAATCAGATCGTCAGTCTCAAACCGTCTCTTTCCTGACTCACTCAGTGGATCAATCAGAGAAGTTTCATTGACTAAGTAAATTGAAATTTTGTAGGTGTTATCAGAACGAAGAACACTCCGAATTGTGATTTTAACTTGGTCAGTTTCCGATATGGTTAAGTTGTTTGTAACGGAAATCGGTTTAGGGGTGATATAAAAATTGGGAATTCGCTTAAAGACCTGATGTCCTTGGGGATTTCTTTCAGAACGATACCGCGCCCAAGTTGCACAAATTTCTATTGTAGGTTCAATCTCTTTTGTAGCACTAACAATAAAAGAAATGCCTAAAGAACGGGGTTGTGATTTTGGATCTAAGACGGGTGCAGCAGCAGCTACGGGACTGTCTTCATCTGATTCATCCTCACCATAGTCGTCCATTCCAGTCCCTAATATTTCTGCTTCACCCTCAATCTCTTTGGCATCTTCATCACTGGCATCCCTGGGAATGAGGACACCAGTTATAAATTCATTGCGTGGATCTTGCTGGCTGGGCAGTACCTCATAGCAAGACTCTCTGGGTCCAAAAACTTCCTGTCTGAGATTAATTAGCAATTCTGTTCTGACTGACACAATTCACCTTACTAAACAACTTGTAATATATTCATTCTTTGATCTAGATTTTACGCAAATTTTAAGTAATTTTATTAGAATATTTTGATTACTTAAATGATTAACTTAAAGTAGGTTTTTCATCACCATAATTGACTAATTTTCTGAAGCAATAGCCTCATTTAACAATGCTTTAAGTGGCATTATGTGTTTTTCCGAAAATGTGATGTATGTATCCTTTCCACAGAGTTTAATGTGTAGTTTTCCTCCTATTTTGGGAATTGAATTAATTTGCTCTTCAATATCATATATCGGTTCGACTGAACCATGCTTTAACTTAGCGCAACAGGTGGGACACAAGCAAAGAACATTACCCAGATTATCAATCCATCTTGCTTTAGTGTAAGGAATTAAATATACTCCTTCAAAATATGGTTCGCCATCTTCCTTCGGGAAAGTTTCAGAACAAATTTGACATCTACCGTTATATATTGCTTTTAGGTCAGTTCGTATCTTATTATTTTTAGCTTCCCATTTCTTGGACTCAATTTTCTTGAATCTTTCATTTGTGGATGGTTCTTTTTCTTTTTCATTGCGAAGATTATCTTGTATTTTCTGAAAACGCGCTTCAGGATTAGGAACTGGACTTGATTCTATAGCTTCATTTAATTCAGTTTTACCAGGGCGTGAAAATACTTCTTTAAGAGCAGTTCTGTAGTCAATGCTAGATATTTCTGGTTCTGGGGAAATACCATTACTGGATGTTGTTTTTTGTCCTGTTCCATTTTTTCCTGCTCCCTCAGATGATGCACCTTTAACTAATTGTTGGAGCAAATGCTTTTGCTTACGTGGTGGGCAGTTTATTAGAAAAGAAAGTAGCTCTGGATCTATTCCTAGTTTATTAGCTTGTTCTACTAATTCTAATCTTGGTTTCACACCCAAACAAATCGCAAGTAGTTCTCCATCTTTATCCATAATAAAATCATCAGATAAATGATCAACCGACAACATACAAGGTTGAAGAAATTTTTTATCTAGATTTGGAAGCCAAGATTTATAAGAAGCAATATTTCCTGCTTTTGAAAAATTTGGTGTTGTTTTTTCTGAACTTTGGTACGTTTTATACCTAGAAAATTCAATTCTCCCCTTCAATTTTTGTCGATTAGGTAATAAAATTTCATTCCAAATATAAACAGATTTATCATATGTGTAATTATCCAAAGCATGAGCTAGACCATCAATATCGAAGTTAGGATCAAATCCTTTAATACCTCGTTTATGATTACGAATATTATCAGAAATAATTACGTATCCTTCAGCATTGGGAGGAGTATAATATAAACGCACTTCCTTTTCAATACCTAATTCACCAAGTAACTCTCTATCTATGAAGATTTGTTCATCTAAAAACCAAGCTGCCTCATTTCCCTCAAAATACATTTCTAATTTATGAGAACGAAAATATATTTTTTCAGGTGCTTGATATTCCTGTTTATTTGTTTTTGCATTGATAGATAGTAAAAATGGTGTATCTTTTAGTAGTTCTATAAGCTGTTTTCTTTCTGTAGAAGACGATAATTGTAAAGCATCTTCAATTATTTGAATATCTTTTTTATTTTGTTCTTCATCAATTTGTTTTGAGAATTTGTATTTACGGATAAGGTGGTCGCGTACTTCTGTATAACTACTAGGCTTTTCTAAACCTAGTCTTTCTAAAAATGTTTTAGCTTCGGGAATAGCAAAAATTTCTCTTTTAACAGTTTGTTTACTTGTTGGTACATCAGTTGGCAAATAGGCATTTGGTCTTTTAGTATGATAATCAAATGGTGTTACGTGCTTATTATTTTGTAATCTGATGAAAGGTTTGTTCAATAGTGGTGGATTTTTTCTATGTGTTTCTTCTTTCCAAAGTGCTTCTTGACCTATGAGGAAGGTATAAAATTCTGCTACCCAATCATCTGACTGCTGTGTAATAAAATCTAGACTAAATTTTGAAGCAAATTTGTCAGGTTCTATTTCTTCAACTTTCAGAATATCTCTAATATATTGGCATAATTCAGGAGTAGTATTCCTAGATATTTCGTCAGATAACCATGTGTAATTATCTCCATAAAGCTGTTGTAATTGAGTATCTGAAAGAAGTTTACGAAATGCAGCACTTCGAGCTAACTTAGCCTGTGTAGCGGGAATATAACGTCCGTCAGGCGTAGGTAACAAGGCATTTTCTTTAAAAGCTTTACATACCTTATTAAATACAGGCAGAAACATAGCATCTTCTGTAAATTCAGATGCACGTATGGGAAGGATTTGTAAACAACTTACGGTGAGTAATCCTAAGTCTTTTAACTTTGGCAGAACACTAGCCACTAAATCAGCAGTAGTTTCGATTAGTTCCTGATTAAAACTCTCATTAGGAGGAATTTTTGCTCTATCTGGTGTAGTACGGTAAGGACCTTGGACTAAAAAATTCAAGTGAGTTTCCTTTTCTGTTGGAAAGAAAACTACTAATTTAGAATTTGATACAGAAATAATCTGTTCTTGCTGAGTTTTTTTATCTTTCTCAAGAAGAAAAGCAACTTCAACTTTGAGAGTTGGCTGAGAAGGAACTGATTTAGCAAAGATGAGCCAAGTCTCTTGACTATTATCAAAAGATGTATTTATCTTAAGATTAACTCGTTTATAACCAGCATCATGTTCTAAAATATCTCGCTTGTAAATCCCTTGTTGTCCCTTTTCTAAATGCCAAGAAATTTCTTCAATAGAATTTAGAAATAGCAAATTGCGCGGATTGAATTTTCGCAGGTGTTTTTCAATCTCTTGGTAAGCGACTGCCTTAGATAAATCTTGTAGGTTAAATTTAATAATAAAAAGAGTAGTATATTCTCCAGGTATAATAACATCAGTCGTTACAGCATGAGGTCTAACATAATGTTCCACAAAAAAATGTTCATCGCCTGAGTGAATTTCTGGAGAATCAGTGTAGGCATAGACTGACTTGAAGCCAATACCAAAATTACCAATTTTTGTTAGGTCTTCCTTTTTGGTACTCCTGACCAGTCCACAGATACCCTGAACATCTTCTTCTGTAAATAATCTGCCATTGTGATATACTTCAAGTCTGTCATTAAATAATTTAAAAATTACTTTTGTAGCTCCTGCATCTTCTGCATTTTGAAGTAATTCATAAATAAAGTGCGTTCTGTCACTGTACAAGCTAGTAAGAAAGACAGGCCCATACTCATCTATATCAGTACCATATCTTATAAGATTTTTTTCTGTAATTTGTTTGTAATTGCTAACCATTTGTGACCATCCCTTGTACTAATAAAATTCCTACAGCAACTCGCTGACTAATAATGTCTGCTTCACGGCGATTTTCTAAATCAGAACGTTTGCTTTCGTAATCTCGTTGAATACGCGATCGCTCCGACTCTTTCATCCGAATAATGCGCTCTTCTTTAGCCTGATTTAGTTCATTTCCTACGCGCTGAATGCGATTTTGGTAATAAGCATCAAGACTAGCGAGTTTGCGATTTAACAGCGTATTGTTTCTCTCTCGTAACTGACTGAGTTCGTTTAAGCGATACTGGTGTACAGTTTCATCAAGTTGTTGAATACCAGTATCGACTAAAGAAGTTGGGAAGTTAACATATTCTGCTGGTTGTACAGCGTGGCTCAACAATCGCACCAGGGGGGCTGAAACTTCGGGTGCAAAACACAATTTATCAAGATTGCAAGCATTTCCTACTAACCGCACTTCTGGGCGCACAGCCACCGTTTCCCAAAGGTCACAAACAAAAAGGTACTGTCCTGGTGGCACTGTATTATCATAAACAGCAACTTGCGTGACGAGTGGCTCATCTATACTTGCCCAATGAGAAATAGCCACCCGTGCTAAAGGATGAATCGGCGTGATAAATGGAATCTCCCTCTGTTGGAGAGCAGTTTTCTGGTCAAAGGTGTGTAGCCAATAAGGATCGTCACCTTCGAGCCAACGTGTGAAAGTAACTGTGGAACGGTCTAACTGTTTGAGCGATCGCACTTTTTTAAGCAATTCCCCTCGTCTATCCTTGTTCAGCCGTAGCCGATGAAGTCCTGGATGCCGACTATCAACAGTAATTTGTCCTCCCAATGTCGGCTGTTCCACAAACATTTCAATCAGCTGGCGTAAATCATCCGCAGAAACAAATTTGTCTTCAGCAACCACAGAGTCAATATCCGCAGTAAACCCCTCATCAAGTCCCAAGAATGAACCACCTTCTGCTTCCAGCCGATGCTGTTCTTCTGTTAGGCGGAGTGCATTATCTGCCATTTGTTCTGCTTTCTGTTCAGCTTGTTCGGGGCTAAGATTAGGGTCAAGTGCTACACGAGTTAAATCTTGGACAACATCTCCTAGCACTTCCTCCAAATCCCCTATTGTGTCTTGAAAGATGCCCAAGCGTTCAAAGCAACGGAAGAAAATGCGCTCTTCAACAGTACCTGGTGTGACAAAATTAAATATGAGTACCTTATCGCTTTGCTGACCAAAACGGTCGATCCGTCCAATGCGTTGTTCAATCCGCATGGGATTCCAAGGGATGTCGTAATTTACCAAGCGATCGCAAAATTCATAATCTAGCCCTTCGCAACCAACTTCAGAAGATAAGAGGATATCGAGTGCATCTGAGTTGTCGCAGGGTAAGCGGAATCGCTCTCGTAAGTGTTCTCTTTCTGCATCTTCCACCTTTCCAGTAATTACCTCTACTCTGTAACCAGCCTCTTGCAGTTGCTTTTGCAGATAAGCCAAGGTATGCAAAAAGAAAGAGAAAACCAATACTTTGCCAGAACCCTTACCCTCTAATGTTTCTTCTATTATTTTTAATAACTGCTCTAACTTTGGATCATTTGGTGGCAAAGCAGCAGATAGGCTACGCAGGTTTTTGGCTTTCTCCAACAAATAGGGGAGAAGTTTAGTATCCTCATCCTCTGTTTCAATATCATCACTAATATCAGAGAGTGCAAATTTGCCAGTTAAGATAAATTTATTGAGTGTAGGTACAAGGGCTGGCAAACAACTCGCCGCCTGACGCTCTAAAGTATCGGTGATCAGCCGTATTACTTGTTCTTCATAATCTAAAGAAAGCATTTCTCGACGGAATTCAATCAACGCCTGATAAAACTCTTCCTGTTCAGGTATAAAGGGTACAGAAATCGTGTGTGGCTCACGAATTGTAAATCTCCCAATGTCCCGTCTACGAGTACGATTCATTACATGAGCTAGTGAATGCACTTCTTCTAAATCCCGCAGACAATTAATTCGGTCTGCATCCGTAAAAGTTACCCCACCCCTCAACTTTTGATACCACTCCATAAATCGAGGATCTTGGCTGAGTACTTGCTCACCCCAAGTTGTTGTTGCAGCATCTCGCAATGCTTGGAGTGCTGAGGTTTGCCAAGTATTTTGGGAGGATCGGTTGCGAATATATCGGATAGCTTGATTGAGGTGCTGATTGGGTTGCACCATTTCATCAAATACTGTCTCATCAAGAAACAGGTCAGGGCGTAGCAGATTGAGCAATGTATAGAGGTTGCGATTGCCAAGATGTAGCGGGGTTGCAGAAAGAAATATCACAGCTTCACTAACGTCGCAGAGAAATTTCACTACTTCATGAGAGCTAGTCCCTGTATTTCTAAGATGATGTGCTTCATCAACAATAACCAGACTAAAGCGGGGGGATGGATTAAGTGTCATTAATCCGGGGCTAGGCCGTCGCCCCTTCATTCCCTTGAGATATTTATCAATTCTCAGGAGTTCCAAATGGACTATGGCGCGTGAATACTGCAAAGGCCATAGTCCATCTAAATCCGTCTCCCGGAGGCAATAGGAAAGAGTTTCTGAAGTCAGTGGTCGGAAATCTTCATCAAAACGGCGCATTTCTGCTCGCCATTTGTTAACAAGGGCTTTGGGGCAAACAATCAGAATGTTGTCTAGCTGTTGGCGAGTTTGAAGTTCTCGTAGTATTAAACCAGCTTCAATTGTTTTCCCAACACCAACCTCATCAGCAATCAGTAAGCGGGGCTGATCAGCACGTAAAAAACGCAGTAAAGGTTTGAACTGGAAGGGAATAAACTTGATGCGTGCTGATTGGAGGGCGTAGAGATTATCAATTTGTGGATGAGAAAGCCTTGCTGCGGTCAGTCTGGCACGAAATCTTTGTACATCGAGCCATTGCCCTGCTTTTAATGTTTCCAATAATCCAGTAGTTTTTGCAGTTGATCCAGCATCAACCAGTTGATCTTCATGGTATTCCAGGATTTGAGTGGGTGAATGGAAGACACGGTAACGCGATCGTCCCCCTGCTGGTGGAAGAATCTCGATGACTGGACCGGATCTCGATGGATCAGCACGCAGGCATACCATTTGTCCCAGATTGAAGAGTGGCTGCATCCTTAATTTATACCTATTTTCACTTAAACCAGAAGAAACTTTTAACCTGACATGAGTTCAACCGGACTCTAAAACCCTGAAAGTCTAGTAGCGCGTGCGAGTAGTGACTCTCAGCCTGAAAGTCTTTTCATTTTGTTATATGGCATTTTTATCGAATTCACGTAAAACCAAGGAATTATCCCTCTAAACTATAATTATTCCCCCAAAAAATGTGAAAATAACATTCAGCTAAAGAAAAACTATTTCTTAGTTAGCAAAAAAACCTCAAAACTCCCAATATTTCCCAAATCATCGCAATGATTCCCCACGGCTCCCAAAGTTTGAAAGCCCTAAAATCCCCAAAAAACTACCGCACACTATACCAAAAAGTTTGGTAAGTTTTTTGAGCCAAAACTGAGAAAGAAAAAAACAGCAGTCCCCAAACACTACTAAAATATTACATAGGTAATACAATTGAGACAATCAAATTTTTATTGAAATCAGCAAACCACTGGCTGCTTACGGTTTGTTGATTGAGAATGCAAAACGGCTCTCAAGTTTGACTTGAAAGCCGTTTTAACAACAGAGAAATTGACATGGGGCTTCATAAATTCAATGCAATACCCCGGTTTCGGTATAAGTGGTTCTATATATTCCATATATTAGGAGATACAGCTAGATGGCAAAAGGTTCCGAAAAATAGCCGAGAGGTACTAGCTAATTTAGCACGATTGGCTCATGTGATAATTTCATGCTTTCTGCCATTATATTGATGAAATATTGAGCTATGGGATGAATAACCGAATTCATCATCGCGTTCTTCATATTGTTGAATCCAATTCTGTAGAAACTCGAATGTTTGTGCCTGCTCCTCGATTGATTTGAATTTGTGCGGCTCCCAAGGACGATTGCGGTTATTTTCAAGACACTTACTAATACCGGGATTTAGGAAATAGATTTCCGTCGCGGATTCGATAGCAGCTTTGATTAGCGTGCTGTAGCAGCCTTCAATTACCCAAGAAGGATTATTTTCTATGAAGTCTCGTAGATCCTTTGCTGAATCTTTTTGAGAACGCCGTATGGCAATTTGGTTTGGTTCCCAGACGATAGTATCGAGATCAAGAATTGGGATACTGAAGTCTTTACCAAGTTTATTTGCAAGAGTAGTTTTTCCAGAACCGGAATTGCCAAATATTAAAATTCGATACATTGTGTGTGGTGATTTAATTAAGATGCAGCTGAATGATTTCTAATTTTTTAAACAGCTTAAATTATTAATTACATAAATTTAGTCAAAAGTTGAAGAGGTGATTAAGAGTGCTTCTACCTCTGCCAGTAAGTACCTCATGACAGAGGTATAAATTTGCTCGTGTGGGTCATCTTAACTCGTTGCCAGTCCCATCTCCCCCGAAAAAATCACTCTCCCCAATACCCGCCCCAATCCGGCTTGGTCAATGGTTTAAACTGTCTATACTAGGGTATATAAGTGGTATAGAGATGGCTAACACAGAACGCGAATCAATAAACTTCAAACTCCCCAAAACCCTCACCAATGCACTCCGCAAAGCTGCACGAGAACGTAACACTACGGCTACCGATTTAGTGATTCAAGGCTTGCATCATATCCTGGGGCAAGTTCCTGGCACAGAAACAAGTGTAGAAACTCGTCTACACCAACTCGAAGCCTTTGTGACTCAAATGGCTAATGGACAAGTTGCTGGTGTAGAAGATAGTTCAAAACAAAGACTTTCACTGTTGGAGCAAAAGACCGAAGCCATATCTTTGAGGTTGGCACAAATTGAAGGAGCTATTTCTTTACTTGGACAGCGTTCTGCAACTCCTCAAAGAAGGCAATCCTACCAATATCATCCACCGCAGTTAGAACTGCAAGCGTATCAAGGGGTAAATCTGGCTAAAAGATTGGGTGTGGATTTGGCTACTTTAGAGCGGGAACGAAACAATCAGAGTTCTAAGGATTTTGAAAGATGGTGCAGGTCGAAAGATCCTAGTTCTACTGGATGGCGTTTTGGTAACGATGGACTATTCCATCCCATTAAATGATGGAACACATTTTTGTTTTTTGTTCAAAATTCCAGTTCCTGCCCCGACTGCTGGTGCTGCTGGTCATCCCTCTGTTTCTTTTGCTGCTTTCTCCATGCACACAGCGTCTCATTCCAATCTTTACCTTTGGGTTTAACTCGCATGGCATGATGTAACTGTTTCATGATCATTTGTGCCGTCTCATTCCCCAAATCATTATTGTCATAAGCCACTTCTACTGCGGGAACAGTTTGCAGATATTCCACTGGTAGGCTTTTGGGACTATCTACTGCCATGTACATTGTCCTGGTTTTGGGTATTCCTTGCTGAACTTCCATTTCAAGCGTTGCAAATGACAGCGCCTCGATAGGGGATTTACACAATACTACTTTTTCAATTTCGCCGTTTGGTTCTCCACCGAGTTTTAAATGAAACCACCCTTCAGTTCGTTTACTTCCTGTCACATATCCCTCAAAGCTGTTATCTTCCCCTTGTGTCACATTTAAAAATGCACCAGTGGTTTCACCATCCAAATTCCGCATTAAGAACACGGCGTTTTGTTGCTTGTCAGCGTAAATTAAACCCTGATCATGAACGGCTTGGAGAAAACTGGGTAGTAATTCTCGCTTCTCGGTGAGGTAATTTCCGACTCTGTGCCATTGGCGCTCATTCGCTGCTGGGGGTACAAACTTCGGTCTGGGTTCCAACTGGGCAATTTCAGCCGCTCTTTTTTGAGATTGGGCGATGACTGCCCTCTGTAACCCTTTTTCACCAAAGCCATCATACAGCCAAGCGATCGCTTGCTGATCATTACATTCGTTAACGTGTATAACCAAGTCAATCTGTCCAGTCTCAGGGCAAGCATGAACGGAACGGAAATCTCACCCCTAAATTTTTATTCCGAAGTGGGTACGGAATCATAAGACTGCACCTGATATTCATGGGATGGTGATAGTCCTGGATTGGATACAAATGCGTCCCTTACAAGTATAACAAAATCCCTATTCAATGGTCAATTTACAGGTTTTTAAGGATACCCCTCTTCTGTCACTTTCCGGAATAAGGAAGTAGTTAAGGAGCTAAATCATCCAGAATCATAAAAGGGTTTAAATTGATTCATGGCTGCAATTAAATTATTGAATCCCAGTAACAACTGTGAA
>NZ_JAYGHG010000050.1:0-23337 GCF_034931085.1 Nodularia harveyana UHCC-0300
TAATACAACCATGTTAAATATTTTTTAAATGCTTGCATAGCTTATATTATAGGCATTGACATCACTAAATTATAGTTATTAAAAGTTACTAAATTTCCATAGTCACCATAAAAATACCGGAAGAACCAAAATTCCCAACTCTAAGCGATCGCCATTTAAGTTGCATAATAAACAAGTCTCATGTCATTTCAAGATCCCAACTAGATATTTTTCAGATAAAAAATATCAGCAGTAAAACTAATTAATACCAGTTCTTGATGAGGATGCCTTGAATTATAGGAGAAACTAACCACAAAGGACGCAAAGTACACAAAGCAAGAAGGAAGGAAATTCAGAATTACGCATCCAGCATCTGGTATTTTTTTATAAAAACCATCCTTCTTGTTCTAGGGTTTCAATTAACTGTAAACCACGAGGATCACCTACGCCTAAGAGTGAGGCTTTAGCGTCTTCGCGGACTCCTAAATCTTGGTCTTCTGCAAAGGCTTGAATTAGAGCATCGACGGCTGTGGCGTAAACTATGTTAGATGGCAATTCCCGGCACAATTGCCCAATTGTCCAGGCGCTGTTACTGCGGACTGCTGCTACTGAATCTTGGACTAAGGCTTCAATTAGGGCGGGTATGGCTCCCACAACAGCTTCATAACTTACGTCTATCATCTGCGCTAAGGCACTAGCAGACCATAAACGGACTGCGGAGATGTCAGTTCTGAGGGCATCGGTTAGGGGGGCAAGAGAACGGCGATCGCGGCAGTTTCCTAAAGCCCAAACTACACCTTTACGCACGTAGCCATTCCAGTCTTGTTCCAACTGAGTAATTAAGGGTTCCACTGCTTCGGGGCTGGGATTGCGTCCAATACCATAGGCTGCACTGACTCGCACGAGGGGACAGGTATCAGTTAACAGGCGAATTAAATGGGGTGTAGCCCGTGTATCTTCAATGTCACAAAAAGCACGAGCGGCTAGCATCCGTTTCTGGGGTTGATGATCTGACAATAAAGTCAGCATCGCTTCTGGATCGGGCTTTGGTAGTTCAGATGCAGGACTGAGAGGTTCTATATTGTCCAGGGGACTTTCTAGTTCCACCTCGACATCAAGTAAGTTTAGGTCTTCTTTGTCATACATATTTCGTATAAATGCGCGAGTAGGTTTTTAAATAACCTAATTGATACGTAAAAAAGGAAACCCTGAAGTGATGTTTATATCAGGGCAGCAAATGGTTGATATATAAGCTTATTTATAGCTATTAAGTGATTTTAGCATCCAGAGGGATTGGGTTTGATAACCTAAGTGATTGTAAAGATGTAAGGCGGCTGGGTTGGATGGGAAAACTTGCAGACCAATTTGGCGATCGCCTCTGTGAATTGCCCAATTTTCCACATACTTCATCAAAGCTGTACCTACTCCTCGCCGCCGATGTGCTGGGACGACATAGAGTAGAAAAATGTGAGCATGGCGATCGCCCTGGATTTGATCTATGGCATTTCCTACCCAGACACAAGCAACGGGAACTTGGGGGGAATCACCTTCATCCCCAGACTCTACCCACCATAATGGTGTATCTGGGGATAAATATTGCTCGACTGTGGTAGCTAAGTGATGAAAATCCTGCTGGGGAAATAGTTCCTGGTAAGTTTGCTGCATAAACTTGACTAGCAGCGATCGCTCCAGCGTGGAACCACGACGAATATAGTAACCGGGTAGCAGTTGCTCAGACAAACTCCGTTTCCATTCCTATTTTTCCAGAGTTAGCCAGGAGAAAGAAACCAAAGTTCCTAAATCCCCAGTTTCCCATTGTCCTATTTCGCCATTTTCTTCAATGGGTGCAGGTGCTGCCATATCAGAGGGTAAAAAAATCCGGGCGCTGACTGCTACTAGGGCTAATGAGAATACTAATATTGCCAGAAATGGGGCAATGTATTGACGAATTATAGACATGGGCTGTTTATTTGAGAGTTTAGCTGAAGATTTATTAACTTTCCTTGACTTATTCTACCGACTTTTAAGCATGGTTAACGTTGATCCCGTTCCAAATCATCAATGACTCGCTCGCAATACCAACTTTCTGACATATCTGGATAGTTCACCTTAGCCTGTTCAATTAAGCGCTCGGCGGCAGCAACATCACCTCCTAACTTGGTAATTAGTTGGTTTTTAAGCTGGTCATCAGGTATTGCAGGTGCAGGTGCAGGTGTTGGCGGTGTAGGTGTAGGTGTAGGTATTGCAGGTGCAGGTGTTGGCGGGGTAAGTTGTGTCCGGGCTTGCTGTTGTCTTGACTGTGGGACTATCTGCGGTTGTTCTCTTTTTAGCTGCCAAAATAAAACATAACAAAGTGTGCAAAAAATCAAAAATAGGCTGAATGTTCCCAAGATAGTGAGTAGGTTAAAGGCGAGAAATCCTAAAACTAACTGCGAGAGAACATAGCCGAATAACAAGCCGGTGATTAAGAGAATAAATGTGCCGACAATAATAACTACTTGGTTCCCCATAAATCCTCTTCTTCTTCCTCTAGTCCTGGTCTGGGTATTGCCACTGGTTTCGGGTTCCAAGGGGCAAAAAATGGTAACAGAAGTAGTCCTGGGATAGCAGCGACCATACTAATAATGAAAAATAAAGGCCAACCTGTGATTTTTACTACACTGCCAGCTGGCGCAACTAGAATATCACGACTAACAGCCATAAAACTGGATAATAAAGCATATTGGGTAGCCGAAAAGCGCTGGTTGCACATATTCATCAGAAAAGCTACAAAGGCTGCTGTTCCTAAGCCACCACAAAAGTTTTCGATGTTGATTGTTAATACTAGAGCTTTGTAATTTTGACCTACGTTAGCGAGAACATAATAAGCTAAATTACTCACGGCCTGCAAAGCCCCAAATAACCAAAGTGAGCGATTAATCCCAATTTTACTCAAAATTACGCCACCTGATAGAGTGCCAACAATGGTAGCGATTAGCCCCATACCACCTTGAATTGCGCCGATGTCAGTTTGGGTGAATCCAGTTTGCAACAAAAAGGTTGTAGACATATTGTTGACAAAGGAATCGCCCAGTTTATACAGGACAATAAATACGAGGATTAATATGGCTTGGACTACACCCTGGCGCTGGAAAAATTCCCCAAAGGGTAAAATTACAGCAGCAGCTAAGGATTCGGGTGGGGTGGTTTCCTTGGGTTCCGGTGCAAATAAGGTGGCAATAATTCCGATCACCATACCTAAAGCCATGAATAGGTAAACTGATGGCCAAGGTACAATATCGGCGAGGATCAATGCTAAAGATCCTGTGAATAAAAGTGCTATCCGATAACCTAAGACGAAAACGGCTGCACCCGCCCCCAATTCTAGTTCTTCGAGAACATCGGTGCGGTAAGCATCGGCTGCAATGTCTTGACTGGCGCTTAAAAAGGCGATCGCCACGGCATTCACCGCTAATAATTGTAGTGCTTGTTTGGGTTGCTGAAAAGCCATGAGGGCGATCGCAATTAATAACCCAATTTGCAGTGTAATTAACCAGCCTCGCCGCCTACCTAAAATTGGTACTGTAAATCTATCTATTAATGGCGACCAGATAAATTTTAAGGAGTAGGGTAGACCCACAAGGCTAATTAACCCAATGGCGGTTAAATCTACTTCTTCCACCGTCATCCAAGCTTGCAGGGTTTTACTGGTTAAGAATAATGGTAAACCGGAGGAAAACCCGATTAATGTCAAAGTCGCCATTTTGCGACTACCGAAAACTTGCAGCAGTGATTTAACTGGTTTCATGTTATCCAGCTTTTTCCATAATTTTTTAGATTGCAGTCATATTGCCATAACTGTTGTCATATTCTACGCATAGATAAAAAGTTGCTCAGGTTTTATAGCAACCGCTAAGGTGGTTAGGACACAAACGGATCATAAAACCATTGTAATTAAAGAGTTTCAAGGCTTCCCCCTGCTCCCGGACACTGAGCGGCTTGTACTGAGCGAAGTCGAAGTAAGCCGAAGTGCTGCTCCCCTGCTCCCTGCTATATAGGCGGGGGTGGGGATTGAACGAACCACAGAGGACACAGAGTACACGGAGGTATGAGTAGGGAAGTTAATTTTTTTTAAGTTGGTGAATTTGATGACCGATGATTTTTACGCCGTTTGCAGCGAGGCATTTTTCCCAACCTGCACGAGTGCCAATTTCACTTTTCTGCTTTAGTAGTCCTAGTTGTTGTTCTTGTTGGGTGAGTTGAGCAAATTCCTCATAGCGGGGGTAGTTGGCAGTGATAAAGTTTTCTTTGCGATGCAGAATTGGTGGATTAGCCCTCTCTGCATAATCACGATGAGTTATGTATAAAGTTTTTAAGTCAATGGTGATGCTGGCTTTTAAGGCGGGATGGGGATCACTGTCAAAATCTGGGTAGAATAAATAGGATATTTGCGGTTTGTCGATATTGTATTTGATTAATGTGGCTCCATCTACACGGCCAATGGTGCGGCTAGCACAGCTTTCATAAATTCGTAATAAGGGGTCAAGGGCTGGGAGTGCGGAAACATGAACGTAAAGTGCGCCCCGTGTATGTTTACCAATTTTGCTTTTTTCACAAGCAGTTTGTACTACTTTGGGATTACCTAAACTGAACAGCTTTTGGTCAGCTACTTGACAGGCTTCTGCATAGCTACCAAAAAAGGCTTTGATGTCGTGACGCATTTCTGGGGCTAGTTTTTGCCATGTGGGACGTTGATCAAAGTGGCTGAGAGCGAGATATACTTGGATATCTAGGGAACGACGATAGGCGATCGCATCCCATTCTGCCTCATCGGTAGCTTGTAAAATTACGTTAAAAGCCCGGCGGAAGTTACCAAATTCACTCAGCAATTCTGTTTGATTTACTAATTCACCTTTCACAGGTAATCTGCCCCGTTTGGTAAAAAAGTCCATCAGTGGTTGTAATTGCTCTTGGTAGTCCTCAAACCGCTTGCTGGGGACACGCACCCTCGGTGTAGCAGTGCTAGAAAAGAAGCGGATGGCTTTAAAGTTTTCCTTTGCGGTGTCATCCCGAAAGACAAAATACACACCCAAAGCTACCGGGACTGCATCGACATTCAGAACTTCATTAATATAAGTCTTCAGTTCTTGTTGTTCGTAATATTTTTGAAAGGTATTACGACGAGTCACAATACCATCGCTGTAAGCCAGTTGAGCTTTACTAGGGGCATTAATTAATACTTGCGCCGCCACAATTAACACTTGTTGAGTCAATTCCCAAGCGTCGATGAGACTTTGGCGGCGTTCCTCTTGGTCTTCAATGACGTTGAGGACATAACCCAAATTGACTATATCGGCGGGGGTAATGGTTTCATTCGGGAAATAATAAGGGTCCCAGCCAGCACTGGTATAGCCTAAATTCCCGACTCGCTGTACATCACCACCGTAGCCACAACCATAATCAAAGAAGGAGGTTTCTGTATTGAGAATTGCCCATTCTATTGCTAAACGCACGGGGCGAGAGATATCATTACGAGCGATCGCAGCTCGATGACGCTCGATTTCTAAAGATTCAGCCATATCAGTTAACAGTCAACAGTTAACAGTTAACTAATATCCTTTCAATCTTTTAGCGCTAGTTGGATTAAATCTTCAATTTTCTTGATATTTGGATCACCAGCTAAGTAACCAATCCCTCGATGTAAATGCAGGCGAAATTGGGTAATGAGGCTGTCTTTATCAATGGGATAGCCGTCGTTGTGACAGCGTTGTGTGAGGGCGAGGAGGAGGATATCGGATATTTCGCCGCCAAATACGCGCCAAGTCATTTCCACGTTGCTATCTTGGGGAATTGGTACGGGTGAGGGTGCAGTTGCTTCAGCGAGGGAACGACAAAAAGCCCAACGACATAAAATGTTCCACTGGTCAATTTTTGTAGTACGTCTGAGTTTTAATAGTTGGTCTTTGGCTGTTTGAGAGAGTTTAATTCTTTCGATAGGGGATTCCATAATAATTCCATAATATTAATTTTTACTTGAGTCATAAACCCAAACAGTAGCGAACCGCCGCTTCAACTTCAAGCATCTTTGAATCAGAAATTTTGCCAGTTGATTCAGTCGGAAAGCGATTTTGATCTAAAGACCGAATTTGAAAACATAAAAATACAGTTTCTATCAGCAGTCCACTGTCACTGGGAGATACTCTAATATTAGTGGGATAATCGCGCTTAATATTTGTGCCTTTCGTCCCTACAACTACAGTTACAACCAAGGGTAATTGGTTAATAGCGTCTACAGATAAAACTAATACAGGTCTTGTCCCTGACTGTTCTCGACCTATGACCGGATTAAGATTAACAAAATAAATTTGCCCTCTTTCGATATTCACGGCTGTGATAAACCATCCATTTCGGTAACAATAAATTCCTGATTAATATTGGATACTTCTGTTTGTATATCTGGATCAATAGCCATTGCAGCTAGTTGTTCCTGCATATATTTCATATTGATAAATATATCTGATGTTTGCTGCTTTTCTTTCATTTGTTTTTGGATACGTTCTAAAAGCCATTCTAGTTCTTCTAATGAAAAACCACTTAAATCACGTTCTATTTCTCGTAAATTTGATGACATCATATTTAACTAGCTATTTTGACCTGTGAGTGAGATATCTATTATTTTAAACAACATCTACTACCAAAAATATTTATTTTCTATGATTGTAGTTTGGCGGGTGGAGGAGTCGTATTGCAGGAGATATTCGCGGGCGATCGCCTGATTATTTCTTAGTGTTTCTACTTCTTGCTTACCGATTTCAGTATCAGTAGACAACAGTATTACTTGATGGCTAGCAGATGGAAAGTATCGTTCTACAAGGTTTCCCCGGTGGGATGAATCTAATCTCCCCAGAGGCGTATCTATGGCTACAGGTAAGCGGTGTCCAGATACTCGCGCTAGTCCCCAGAGAAAGGCGATCGCCAAAAGTTGCTTTTCCCCGGCGGAAAGTCGATGTTTCGGTACTGCTTTACCATTAAAGTCATACAGAGATAGGCTAAAGCTATCGGTATGAATAGCCACACGATGGACTAAATCAGATTTGTGCAGTAGGTAGCGGAAACATTCTGTAACTTCCACTTCTAGTTTATTCAGTTTACGGAGAGTCAATTTCTCCCGAAAAAGTTTGAGTGTATCTTGAACCTTAGCCGTTGCTGTAATAATATGCTCGTTATATTTGCGGTCAATATTAGTTTCTGTATATTTTTCTAAGGTTTTTTTCGTAGTATTAATTTGAGTTTCTAATTCATTTAAATCCCGTTTAGCTATTTCACAAACTGCTTGCGCTTCTACAACTTCTTGTTGTGCGGTTTGTAATTCATCTACCAGCCTTTGATAATCTTCTGGAGATGCTGCTGTTTGAATTTGTCTTTCTAGGGTAATAACTTCTTCTTCTTTAGTTTGGTATAGTTCTAACTGATTTTGAGTAGTATTTTTTGTATGGGGTAAATAATGATGAATAATATTATCTAAATGATGCAGTGTTTCCGTGTCAGACGATAACCAAACTTCTCCCAAGGTATCCTGCTTGAGTATATTATTTTCTTCTTCAATAAATTTTTGCATTTTCTCAACTTGTTGATCAGCAATGCCTAATTTATTAATTAATTCAATTAAACGTTGATCTCGTTGTAATAATAAATTATATGCTACCTTGGCTTGTTGAGTCCGAAATTCTTTTTCTCCCTGGATATAAGCTTGATTTAGCAAAGGTTCAATTAAAGCTAAAGGTAAAATATCAGCAGCTAAACCCCGCATAGATTGACGGGTATTCTCTGACTCCCCAATTATTTGATTTTTTTGTTTTTCTAAATAACTGCGATCGCCTGCAATTTTACCACCCTCAGAGATAAACTTATCCACAGCTTCCTGCTGCTTTTTTTCCGCTAACAATAAATTATCAGTGAGTTCCTTAAATTTAACCTCAACTTCCTGATATTCCTCTTGTTGTAGCTTTAATTCTCGTTCAATTTCCTCCAAATTAGCTAAATCCTGAGTATCAGCAATTTCTTTACGTTTGCGGTTGATGATAATTTCTAAATCACCGCCTAACCTTTCAGCTAATTCTAAACCCAAAAGTCCGCGAATTGCATCAACTACAATCGATGGCGGTGTTTCTTGTTCTGCGAGTTCCTTAACTTGTTCACCATCAAATAAAAACAAATTAGAAATCCCTAAAGGTAGGAGATTTTCTATATATTCATCCCAAATATTAACTAAAGCCGTATCCAGCCATTCTTGAGCATCTAAAATTCCTAATTGGTCTTTACCATCTTTAGGGTTTTTTGTCCAACGACGGACAACTCTATACTTTACTGGTTGGTCATTTTCAATATGTTCAAAAACCAACTCAATCCGAGTATCTTCCGTTGGTGAACTGTGACTATTAACGCATTGGTTGAGAAAGTCATTATAACTCAAGTTACCACGGGTAGAACATTGGGCGCGATGACCATATAATGCTAGGCGAATTGCATCCATCAGGGTAGTTTTTCCGCCCCCATTCATCCCACCTAAGAGGATAATCGGATAGGCATTTTCCTCATCAATTTTCGGGTCAAGATTGATCACCTGACGACCACAATAAGGGCCAAAGTTTTGTAATACGAGTTCGAGAAATATCATTTATCTTTGAATTTTTAACGGGACAATACCGGGCGAATAAGACCGGGCGAATGAATTTACCCGGAATTTTATAATCAATATTCATTTCTCCTTAACTCTTTTTAAATTTCATGCTTCCCCAACTTGGCGGTTTATCCCTTGCGTCGTCGCTTTCATCCACCGCATCGCCCAAAGTCAACTGCTTAACTTTCTTCACATCACCTTGGTCAACGGCTGTTTTTAAATCCCGTTTCAAATGAGCATTTTTAATCGCTTCCTCTGGAGAATGGGAACTAGTGACAAAACATTTTTCTAAACTGTCATATATTCCCACCCGACGACCTTTTTTCCTGTACTGGCGTTCCGTATCTAACAGCTTAGACATCAATTCTAAGTGCATAGCATCATCGCCACAAATTTCCTCTAGCACTTCCCATTCATCGCTACCCAATAGGCTATAGCCAGCACCAGGACGGGGATCTTTGAATACTTCACCAGTCACTTCTTGATAAATGCGGGGTAAACTATCATCAAATTCGTGCTTTTCTTCTAACCAAATACGACGAATTTCGCTAAGTTCCTCTGGACTTATTAGCGTAATGTCGCGCATATTTTCTGGTGCTGTACGCCTGATTTTAGTTTGTGCTTCTAGTAACTTTCTTAACAAATGTTCTCGCCAAGATTTAACGTAGGGTCCTGGTATTGGTTCAATAGAAACTTCCCCCTCCAAGTTGCGCTCAAATAGTTGAACTTCTCCCCAAATGCGGCGGAAGTCTCGCTTACTTCGGTCTTGGTCAATATTTAATTCTTCTAAACGAATATCAATCAGAGGTTGCAACCATTCTTTCTCTTCATCATTTTGGATCATGGCTTGCATAGACTTATCACTATTAACTAATGTGCAGACCCAGCATCCAAAACGAGAGCTACCACAACTAGGAGTAGAAGTATCAACTACTAAAGGACATTCATTATCTGCTGTTGCACCTCGATACATAGCAAATAAGTCTTTGTTGCTGTATTCCCAAGGATTTGACCATTGCATCAAATACAGCCAAACTTCATCAGTACGCCAATCTTCAATGGGAGTATAAAGCAGTGAGTTAACAAGGCTGGGATGAGGACTAAGGCGCTCTCGGACTCTACCAATTTCACGCTTGGCCATAATAGCCGCACGATTCGTACTTTCAGTTTTGCGAGTTCCTAAGACTACAATTGTTTCACCGCTAGCCCGAACAACATCACGAATGAAATGGTTAGAAGGGTCAATTTTCAATCTTCCGGTACACCAACGGAATTTGTGACGTGGTGCTGGGTAGCCTTTACCCATCAAACCTACCCAGTAACTCTGTTTAGTCTCTGGTTTCAATAAATGCGGTTTTATGGGCATTTTTTGCTCTTGAGCCGCTACTTTCATTTGTTCTAATGAGTTACGTACCCAAGTAGCAACATAAGGATTCTCGACACCTGTATCAGTTGTAATTACATGAATTGGTTTAATCCGTTTTTCTGGTGGAAGTTCCTGTATTGCGTTCCAGATAAGCTGTAAGGTCGCTGTGCTGTCCTTACCCCCCGAATACCCCACAACCCAAGGTATCTCGTCTAAACAATATAATTCTTGTATTTCAGTGGTGAGAACTTGGATATAGTCCACTAACTCTGCTACAGTACGTGTTTGCGGAACTTTATTTTCTGGTTGTTGTGCTGTAGTCATAATGTCTCTATCTTTAACAATATGGGCGTGATTTAATTATTTCTACTATCCCAGTGAATAAAACTAACTGGTATACAGGCAAAATTTACCTATGTGAGTGCAATTTTTTTTAAAAACTTTACTACTTTTACTCAATTTTTAGACAATTTGACTATCCTAACACTATTTAGTTTTTAAAAATTAACATGAAGAAGAATGTATCAGATAAAACTGCTGACATCGCTCAAGAGTATCTGGAACGAGAAAACAAAGATAAACAGGTACTTGCCTTACTGCTAGAGAAGTTCCTGGGGAAGAAAGACCAAATTTTAGTCCAAAAAACCGAGATGGGTGGTACTGAGGCTTTTGTTGGTTCTGTTACCCTGGAATGGTTGGCTGGTCGTGTTCACTTCGCCTCTGGTTTGCCCTTACTTGAAAAAAAGTACAATCCAGAAACTGGTAACATCGAAATTGATGCAGATAGCATTGATGAAATTCAGCAACGTCCCATTGACTGGACACGCCAAGCACCCCTAGTACAGTATTTAGCAGCGCGGAAAAGTCACAAATTCCCACCTGTACTGGTAGTAATTAATCAACCCTGGGTAGATAACCCCAAAGCGGCTGAATGGGATAGTCAGGGAAAAGCTTTAAAATCTACCACTGATTTCAGCCCTTTAGATAAAGATGGTAAGGTTGGTCTGCTGAATATTTCTGAAGATAATGTGACAATTTATGCTTTGGATGGTCAACACCGACTCATGAGCGTACAAGGGTTGATGGAGTTAATCAAAACTCGCAAATTGCAGCGCTATAAAAAAGATAAAACTGCTGACGATAACTTTATTACCTTAGATGATTTGAGAGATAAGTACCAAGTAGACCTTGATTACTTACAAAGCTTACCCAAAGAAAAAATAGGAATTGAATTTATCTGTGCGGTTGCGGCTGGGGAAACTCGCACCGAAGCCAGAAGAAGGGTGAGATCCATCTTTGTTCATGTTAACTTAATGGCTGCACCCTTAACTAAAGGTCAGTTAGCACAGCTAAATGAGGATGATGGTTTTGCAATTGTGGCGAGAAAAATAGCAGTTACTCATCCCCTTTTGGAACAACAACAAGACCGCAATCCTCGTGTTAATTGGAATAGTGGGACAGTAGCATCTAATTCTACTGTTTTAACCACCCTGCAAGCTCTCCATGATATGTGTGAGCGCTATTTGGGGCAAAAATTCCCTCACTGGAAACCCCTGGAAAAAGGCTTAATTCCCATGCGTCCAGAGGATGAAGAACTTGAGGAAGGAATTTCTGAATTTAGCAATTTATTTGATCATTTAGCCAGCCTTCCCAGTTATAAGCTGCTGGATGAAGAAGACACCCCAGCTTTACGACGCTTTAGTTTTGAAAAAGATGGGGGAGAAGGAAATCTGCTTTTCCGTCCTGTTGCTCAAGTGGCTTTAGCCCAAGCGTTGGGAATCTTGGTTTTTCAAAAAGGTTTTACATTAGCAAACATTTTCAAGAAGTTGCGGAAGTTCGACCAGCAAGGTGGTTTGAGTGGTATGGAGTATCCACAATCTTTATGGTATGGCGTTCTGTATGACCCCAATAAAAAGCGGGTGCAGGTTTCTGGAAGGGAATTAGCAGCCAAGTTACTCATTTATATTCTGGGTGGAGTTCAGGATCAAATGGAACGTGCTGAACTGCGTAAAGCTTTAGCTGATGCGAGAACTATAGAAAATAAAACTATAGGTTTTGATGGTCAATTTGTCGAACCCAAGCAAGTAGGACTTCCACCAGTGCTGTAATTAGGTTTGAAATATATTTTGGCGATGCCATTGAAGTGCTTCTAGTTCTGGAAAGTATTGCTCTGTATTTGGTAGAAGTATTTTTTCACCGTGAAAATCTTTCATCGGTTTAGCATTGGGGGAAACTTCTGCCAATTCTTGGCTAACTAGAATTTTGTATTGCTCATCTATGGTAAACCAACCACGGTCAAATGCCCAATGATGATTTTTACACAGTGCTATTCCGTTATGGATTCTGCTGTCATAGAATTGGGAAAATGGTTTAATATGTGCGCCATCAATAATATTTTGATTTATGGCTTTAGTTACTTTCAGTCCACAAAAAGCACACCTAGAATCATAAACATATACAATAGCTTTTCTGAAAAAAGCGTTTCTAATTGCTGCTCGCTTTAACTGCCATCTTCGCTCATAATCTGCATTATCAGATTTAAGTAATTTTTCTATTTCTACAGTTTGCTCATCAAAAGTATTATTGATTTTCAAAATAACTTCTATATCACTTTCATTCTCGGAAAAGAAGGCTACCACAAGTGCATCAATTAAATATTTTCGGTAAGTTTCATCTTGGAGAAAGTTAAATAATTCAATATCTAAATAAGCATATTCAACAGTTTCTTTGAGTTTTTTAGTCGTTTTTGGACGCAACCCATTAAATTGAGGTGTAAACGCTAAATACCAAAATCCTTCATTTTTTAAATGGTAGAAAGGATAATGTAAACCACCTTTGTGATATGCAGATCCTATAACATTCCAGTAATTTGTGAATGTTACAATTAATTCGTCTGAAACCATGATTTTATTATCATTAATGATACCTCTGGTAATTAAGTCAACTACAGATAAAAGTAATATAGGTTTATATAAAGCATTACCAAACTTCCGGCTAACGCTTACATTTAATTGAGAAAATTTTTGACGATAATATTCTAAAGTTTTCATTTTGAGGTTTCATATAAAAAATAGTTCAACTTAAAAAGCTACTGAGATAAATTTCTTCGTCCGACTGCTTTTGAGCATCTTTTTCAGAAATTAAAACTAATAACAATTGATCTGAATAATTAACTGCTCCTCGTAACTCGTTTTGTAAAATTTCCAGACCTCCATTAGCATACTCTTCAAATATTTGGCTACGTTGGTCTTCATACTCTTCTTCTCTAGAAGAAAGTATTTGTATATCTTTGGTTTCAGTTATTCCTAATAATTTGATAATCAGGTCATGTCCTAGAGAAGCAAAATTTTCTTGTGGAATGGGTGAAGGTTCCCTTTTTGTAAATTCGCCTAGAGTAACACGCTTGTTATTTTTCACACCTAAAGCTGCGGCAAATACCATTACTTCAACATAAGTTTGAAAAGGCCCTGTTGTGTCTTTTGATGCTACTAACTGTTTCACTAACTCAGCCTTATCTTTAGCAACCCTGATTCTGTTTGCAGCCATGATAATGATATCTATATTGTGACTATTTTAACCGAAAATTAGAAGCGATCGCCTCTTTCCATTTCCTTTCCGTGTCCTCCGCGCCTCCGTATTTTTCTCTCACCCTCTACTTGTAAACAAAGCAACCATAGATAAAAAACCACTTCTGTAATTTCCCTAACCTGTACGGGTAATTCAGCTTGCCTTCCCCTCTGCCTCTTCGGTAAAAGTGTATTAGTATTCAGTTTAAACAACAAAACATAGATGCGAGTTTGATTTATGGTGTTGATGATGATGCAATGATGTAAGTCGGAGTCAGGTTGGACACAAGAAAACCACTACTACACTTTCTATTGGGCAAGAAGCTTACTAGTAGCGTGTCCGTAGGCTCACTCTGCCTGTAGGTAGTTCACTGTAATTTAAGATAAATACGATGTACGAACAAATTTCTCACTCGCTGTTAAATTCAATACTGGATGATTTAAAGCCGGAAATTCGTCGGCAAGATTTGCGACATTTTTATACCCGTCTTGGGGCGAACTTTTACGCTATCCATTCGCTATTTTCCACGCTGTACGGACATCGTGATGATTTTCAACTGCAAATGTTACGGCTAGTTGAAACAATGGCGAAAGGCTATATTGATCGCTCTCCAGAGTTAGAGCGGTTGGATATTCAACGTGAACAAGACCACAATTGGTTTTTGTCGCAAAAATGGGTAGGGATGGCGCTTTATTCCAACGGTTTTGCAGAAAATCTTGCAGATTTAGAAAATAAAATTGGCTATTTTCAAGAGCTAGGCATCAATATGGTACACATTATGCCGATTTTGATGTGTCCTAATGGTCAAAGTGATGGGGGGTATGCCATCAGTGATTTTAGACAAATTGACGAGCGCGTTGGTGACTTAGAAGATATTCGCAAAATTGCTAGGGAGTTCAGAAAGCGTGATATTTTGCTGGTTCTGGACATTGTGCTTAACCATACTTCTGATGAACATGAATGGGCGCAAAAAGCGAAGATGGGCGATCGCAGTTTTCAAGATTACTACTATACTTTTGAAAACCGAGATATCCCTGATATGTTTGAGCAAAGTATGCCAGAAGTTTTTCCTGAGACAGACCCCAGCAATTTTACCTGGGATGCTGAGATGGAAAAATGGGTCATGACGGTTTTCCATAATTATCAATGGGATTTAAATTACAGTAATCCCAGAGTTTTTATTGAAATGCTCGACATTATTATGTTTTGGGCAAATCAAGGTGTGGATGTTCTGCGACTCGATGCTGTGGCGTTTTTATGGAAAAAGATCGGTACTTCTTGCCAAAACGAGCGCAACGCACATTTAATTTTGCAGTTAATGAAAGATTGTTGTCAGGTGAGTGCGCCTGGTGTGTTGTTTATAGCTGAGGCGATTGTTGCGCCTGTAGAAGTAATTAAGTATTTCGGAGAGGATGCGATCGCCGCCAAAGAATGTGAGATTGCTTATAATGCTACTTTAATGGCTTTAATATGGGATGGAATCGCCACTAAAAACACTAAGCTACTCTACCAAGGCATAAAAAGTTTACCTAATAAATTAGAACGTGCTACTTGGCTAAACTATGTGCGTTGTCATGATGACATTGGTTTGGGTTTTGACGATAGTGATATTCGTTTAGCCGGTTACGAACCAAGAGCGCATAGAAAATTTTTAGTTGATTACTTAAGCGGTAAGTTTGATGGATCTTCATCTAGGGGAATGGTCTTCATGCCTAATGAAGCTACCGGAGATGCCCGTATTTGTGGTTCACTAGCTTCTTTAGCGGGATTAGAGTCAGCCCTGGAAACTGCTGATGAGGATTTGATTGCCCTGGCAATTAACAGAATTTTATTAATGCACGCAATTATACTATCTTTTGGCGGAATCCCTCTAATTTATAATGGTGATGCGATCGCTGTACTCAATGATTACAGCTATATTAATGACCCAAGCAAAACTGATGACAATCGCTGGGTACACCGCCCTAAAATTAATTGGGAAAAAGCCGACTTACGCAAACAACAAGGCACATTAGAATACACAGTATTCAACGCTACAAAAAAAATGATTGCCATTCGTAAAGAAATCTCTGCATTTGCTGATTTCAATAACCGCGAATTGGTACACCTAGACAATGAACACTTAGTCTGTTTTGTTCGTTTCAATCATCAACGTCCATCAGAAAAAGTGCTAGTCATCGCCAACTTTGATGTAAATCCGCAAGACTTGTATTTAGAGTCACTTAGAACTATGGGCTTCAATATTTATAGTAATTTTGTTGATTTATATAGTGGTATGAAACCAGAGCAATCTGATGGTCGTATTACCTTACAAGGATATCAATTTTATTGGCTCACAGAGACATAAAAAGCTGCAATATCTCCTGGGTTATCGCATCAGTATTGGTTTACCTGACCTTAGTCAAATTGCCTAATGATATCTATATTGTTTGCATTTTAACCGAAAACTAGATGCGATCGCCCATTCCTCTCTCTTCTCTGTGACCTCTGCGCCTCTGTGGTTCGTCAACTCCCAATCATCACCCATCTTAACTCTACCTCTTCTCTTTGCGCCTTTGCGCCTTTGCGTGAAACACTCCCCCTAATTAACCACGAACCACTTCAATAATTTCCGTATACTCAAAACCATTAGGACTTTGCCTAACTAAAGGATATCTTTCCCCTCCTAACTGAATATAATCTTTTTCACAATCTGGTTTAGAAGAATAATAAGTAAGCACATACTCCCTACCAATTCTCTCCGCCATTTCCTCTGCAACTTCACCACGCCATTGGGTTTTAGAAACTAACACAATTAATTGATTAGCTAATTTAGGAATTGTCCCCGCTATATGTCGCCGTGACATTTCATCCAAACTACCAAAAGGGGAATCCATGACAATAGGAAAAGTGCTACTATCAGGAAGCATCATCATTTTACGCCTTTGACTCCATTCCCGCACCTTATCTATAATACTGGCAATAAAAGATAAACTCAGAATTTGGTTTTCTCCCGTAGAAGCTGCAACTGGTGCTTCTATCCCCGCAGTATTTTCTATTAACGTCAATTCATATTTTTCGCTAATTTGGGGAATATATGGTTTAACCGAAAGCTGATTAAATATCTCTTGTACACGCCTTTCTAGTTGCAAACGAAATTGTTTCTCTTGGCGATTTTTGACTTCTGTTAACCGTTGAATTGCATCTTGAGTTGCATCAATGCGGCGTTGTGCTAATATTTGCTTTTCCTCATTCATTTTCTGCTTAGATATTTGTTTACCTAAAGCATCAATTTCTGTTTTTAAATAGATAAGTTCCTTTTCATTTGCACCATGTTCTCGATTTAACTCATCAATGTTATTAGCTATGTCATCTAAACGTTTTTGTAAACTGCTAATCTCTTCATTATCATCTTTTCGCAGTTTTTCTTGAATATTATCTAACTCTCCCTCAACTTGGGATATAGTGTCCTTTAACTGCTTAATTCTGGCTTGTTCTCTGTCAATATCTTCCCAAAAATCCGCAGCTTGTTTATCAATTTCATCTACTTGTACACCCATGCGAATAGCTGTTTCTTCCACTGCGGACGAACCTGCTTTATCTAGCCAGGTTTCGACATTGTGATGATGATGATTACCTCTGCTTAAGTCTGCGCCACAAATACAGCGCTGGGATTTTAATAATTCACTGACAAATTCCCGCGAAATTCCCGAAGTCAATTCGCCGCGCTGTTTTAAATCATCAATAATTTGCCGAAATTGTGAGGTAGTTTCCGAAAGCAATACTGTGTAACCCCTGGTAGAGATTATTTTTTTGAGGGTTTCTTTATTTTTCTTGAATGCTTCCTGACTTTCGACTTTCTGTGATTCTAAATTTTGCCATCTGTCTTGTAATTCTTTGATTTTAACCAGTTCTAATAAACGGTTACTTGTTTCTTTTTTAATGGTTTGTTGATTGACTAATTCTTGTTTAATTTCTGTTTGGCGGGTGGTGAGGCGTTCACTGTCTTGTTCTCGTGTCTCTTGCTGTTTTAGCAGTTGTTTGGTTTCTGCATCACCAATAGCTTTTAATTCGGTTTCTAAACTTTTTTTTGCTTCACCCAAATGTCTGATAGAACGGTTAATTACTTCCACACCCAAGAAAATCTTAGTCGCTTCGGCAATTTCGGCTTTTTTGTCGGAACGTACTATCTCTTCTATGCGTTCACCGTCGAAGAAAAAATATTGATGTAAACTTGCAGGTAAAATCTGATTAATAATATCGTCTGGTTGTTGTGGTGGGAAATACCATTGACCATCGTCTTCACCTACCCACATCCGTAACTCGGTTTTCCCAGCTTCAAAGTCACTTTCATTTTTATAAACCCGACAGGAACGTTTTACTTTGTAGCGTTTACCTTCATGTTCCCAGCCTATTTCGACCCAACATTCCACAGGTTGACCTTTTTGGGTTTCGGCTATTGACCGTTTATTTACTAGCTGTTCTGTCGAGGCGAAAGCAGCACTAAATTTTTCATATAATACCCAGGTAAAGGCATTGAGTAAACTGGTTTTACCAGAACCATTATTGCCATGAATAATTGTGGTGTTGAGAGTATCTCCCACAGCGAGGATAATTTCTGGGGTTGTTCCATAAAAGGAGCGAAAGTTGCACAGCTTGATTGAAGTCAGCTTCATCGCACTTCTTCCTTAACAATATCTAATATCTCTTCGTTAATATGGCTGTTGATTTTTTTATCTAGTCTGCCTTTTTCTAACTTCCAAACTCGCTCAATAATTTGCCGTACTTCTGGCGGCGCACTGCTAATTGGTTCCTGCACATCCTCAATGTTTGACTCTGGGAGCATTTCAGGCTTTTCTGTAGGTGTTTTTACATTTTAACTGCTGCAACTACTACATTGACATATTCAAAGATATTTTCAGTTTGTGCAGTAGAAAGGGTTGATTTTGGAGGTGAGTTCTGGTAATCTAAAGGTAGATTTTTATTATAATGGGATGCAACTAAAATTTTTAAGGCAAATTACATCCCATTATAATTAATTACAATCTTATCTTCCCATATTGTCTGCCGTTTATAACTAAACGTATTACAAAACTTTACATTTAATTTTTTGAAGGGAGTAAACTAGAAGGTGAAATGGAGTTTTGGATTTTATCAAATATCTAATAACCCATAACGCTTCTGTAGGTCTAGTAATTTGATTCTCGCTTGTCCGGCGTTATCGGCTAAGTCTGCAAATTCGACAAAGCGACGTAACTCTTTCTTTAAGAGATTACGTTCTATTTCGATGGTTTCTCTATCTAAATCTGGTGGTAAAACAATCATGTCAAAGATGGTGGCGCGTTGTTTCCCGATGTGAGGGCGCAAAACTCGTCCTCGACGCTGAATGAACTGGCGTGGATTTCCAGAACTTGATAAGATGACGGCGGTTTGAATGGCGGGAATATCAACGCCTTCGTCTAAACACCGAATTGCGACTAAACCTTGTAATTCGCCACTTTCAAATTGATGACGTAAGGTTTCTCGTTCTTTTAAAGGTGTGTGTGCAGTGTAGGTGTTGACTTTATAGCCTAAGTCTACACCGAGAATTTTGGCTACGGCTTTGAGTTGACGCAAGGATGAACGCTGTCCAGCTTCTTGGGAACCATCGCTGCAATAGAATAGTGTGTGGGTGCTTTCTCGGCGAGTTGTCATTAATTCTCGCAAAGCGGTTAGTTTATTTTCTGCTGTGCCGATTAATCTGGCGCGTTGCATTAATAAGGGCTTTAAGTCTTGGTGATCTTCCAAGTTTCCCGGTGGGCGATTTTCTCCTTGTCTATATAGTAGAGAGCGTCCGATTTTTTTGGTTAATTTTAAATAGGCGATACTTTCGGCTGGGGTTAATTCTACTAATATGGGATGATATAAATAATGTACCAAAGCTCCTTGGGCGATCGCATCCCTTAAGGTAAATTCCGGTTGAAGAACTGCGCCAAAGTAATCAAATAACGATTGAGTTCCATCATCATCAAAATATCTTTCTGGTGTCGCTGATAAACCCAGACGCAACCCCACCCGACGGGGTAAATTTTCCTCTAACTTCGGTGCGCCTAAATTATGGGCTTCATCACCAATAATTAAGGTTTTGGGGGGAAAATACTTGAGTTGAGACTGAAACCCATCACTAATTAATGTGAAATTGGTAGTGATAACGGTGATAAAATTTTGGGAACCGGAACGCAGATTATATAGTTGCGTAGACAGTTGACTTTGCCAAGTGCGTAAATTCTCGAAAGCTAAGATGGGCTGTAAGTTAAACTTTTGACATTCTCGCGCCCATTGAGTGACAAGATGACGATAAGGACAGATTACCAACAACAATTGTAAATTTATTTGCTGATATAATTCACAGGCGATCGCTAAAGCTGTAATAGTTTTACCACTACCAGTAGCCATTTTGAGCGTCCCTCTACCATTGTTAGCAAACCAGCTAGTAATAGCCTGTTGCTGATATGGCCGTAATTGCAGAGATACAGGCATAATAGGACATCCTGGTAATGGCTGACGAATTTGATAATTTGCCTTACCTTCCCTAACAGATGGCAATTTTAGTTTAAAAGTAGATTGTTTCTGCACTAAATAATTAGTCATCAGTTATTAGTCATTGAGAAATCACAATCTTTTCCTCTACTCCCTACTCCCCACTCCCTACTCCCCAATTAATAACCGCGCCAAACTCCCACGAGTGAACCCTGAACTTGTACTTGTGTAGCGAGGACTTCGATGGGTTTATACTTAGGATTGGCAGGTTTGAGAGTAATGCGATCGCCTTGGCGATAAAAACGCTTTAAAGTAGTACCGTATCCATCTACTCTAGCAGCTACAATAGTCCCATTTTTTAATTGATCTGGTTCTAACACTGGATGCAGAAACACCAAATCTCCATCAGCAATTAAATCTTCAATCATGCTATCACCAGCTACCCGTAGACCGTAGCTTTCGGGAGGGAGAGAAATATGAGAAAAGTCTAAATGATCTATAGCATCAGTAAAAGGTTCTATTAAACCACCAGCCGCAATTGTGCCTAAAATGGGAATACCTTGCTTAACAGGATGCAGAATCCGAATTGTTCGCGCCTTACCCTCATTCCAATCAATATAACCTTTAGTACGTAAATGCTCTAAACGACTTTGAATAGGTGCTGGTGATTTCAGCTTCATTCCTGTCATCATTTGGCGAATTGAAGGAGAATACTGGTGAGTGCGAATATATTCAACCAACCAATTGTATAATTCTTGTTGAGCTTCTGTGAGACGTTCCATAAATTTGTTGGGAAAAAATACAAATGTATCTAGAACATTAGTACTACAAAAAATCCCAAATAACAAGATGAAAGTAAAAATATGAAAGGCAAAAGCAAGATTATTTTCTTAACTTCTGCCCGATAAATATTTACTCTGCACCTAAAAGACTAGCCAGTAAAGCTTTTTGGGCGTGTAAGCGATTTTCGGCTTGTTGCCAAACTCGTGATTGAGAACCTTCTAAAACTGCTTCGGTAATTTCTTCGCCACGATGGGCTGGTAAGCAGTGTAAAACAATTGCCTCTGGTTCAGCAAGAGTTAATAACTGTTCAGAAATTTGGTAAGGCTGGAAAACTGGTAGGCGATTATCTGCTTCTGTTTCTTGCCCCATACTAGCCCAAACATCAGTGTAAAGTACAGCAGACCCCTTAGCAGCTAATTCTGGGTCATGAGTTAACAGAACTTCGGTTTTATCAGATGCAATCGCCCGTGCTTGTTCTACAATAGCCAAATTAGGTTCATATCCTTCAGGGGTGGCAATTCGGACATTCATTCCTGCTAAAGCGCAGCCCAGCATCAGAGAATTAGCGACATTGTTACCATCACCAACGTAGGTCAAAGTTAAGCCTTCCACCTTCCCAAAGCATTCTTGAATCGTCAATAAATCAGCTAATATCTGACAAGGATGCTCTAAATCTGTAAGGGCATTAATTACAGGAATCTTGGCATAACTGGCAAAAGTTTCCAAATCTTGCTGTGCAAAGGTGCGAATTGCCAAAACATCTAAATATCGATCTAATACCCGTGCGGTATCCTGCAAAGGTTCCCCACGACTAACTTGGGTGACATTGGGATTGAGATCAATTACCTGTCCGCCCAATTGATACATTGCTACTGTAAAACTAACTCTTGTGCGAGTTGAGGCTTTATGGAACAACAAACCCAACACCTTATTGCAATGCAACTGCAACTGTTGTGATTTTAGTTGGGTTGCTAGTTGCAGGAGTTCTTGAAGTTCCTGGGGACTGAAGTCCGCTAGGCTTAATAAATCTCTTCCTATTAACGCTGCCATGCTTCCGGTTTATAAAGAACAATAATCAATGTCTGTTCCTTTACCTAGCTGGATCAAAAAAAGTACAGTGTGAAAGCTGTACTCAAGATTTTGGCATCCAGCCCAGTATTTGAATTGGTTTTTGCTGTGTATATTTAATTTACCAAGTTTACGAGTAATTAAAATTACAATTTTTTCTGGTGGATGGGGCTTGTAGCCGTGAGTTGAGCCGATAAAGTTTTTTTTGCCCTTGGGTATAGACAAATAATTTATTCATGCTATGATTGTAAATCGTTTGGTGCTTTGAAAAAACAGCCAAATCCGCCAGCATAGCACAGTGGTAGTGCATCCGACTTGTAATCGGAAGGTCGTCGGTTCAAATCCGACTGCTGGCTTTAGATAAATAACTTACTAAGCACTCCAAGAAACGGACACGCCGCTATGGTATATACAGCTTTTTTTGACGAAATTGAATATTTGTATGCAGATAACGTGATTGACTCGGAAATTATGCAAGCTAAATTTTGGAATGATACAGCAGAAGACGGGGACAGAAAACGCCGACGACAAGCCGAGTTTTTAGTACATCAATTTTTACCCTGGGGACTCATTGAAGAAATTGGTGTTATTAACACCATAATTCAAACACAAGTTAAAGAAATATTACAAAAAATTAACATTCAGACCCCTGTTAAGGTTTACTCTGAATGGTATTATTAAAAGTTTTGAGATAGACTCAAAATTATACTAAATATATATAGCCAGATATAGCCAGTTAAGGGAGATGATGGAATTTAAGCAAGGCAACCTACTAGAAGAAAAAGCCGAAGCCCTAGTTAACACCGTGAATAATGTCGGTGTCATGGGTAAAGGTATTGCCCTGCAATTTAAACAAGCCTATCCCGAAAACTTCCGTCAATATGAAAAAGCCTGTCGTGCAGGAGAAGTGGAACCAGGAAAGATGTTTACCGTCTCCACCGGTAGCCTATTTAATCCCAGATACATCATTAACTTCCCCACTAAACGCCACTGGAAAAGCAAATCCAAAATAGAAGATATTAAAACTGGATTGGTGGCTTTAGTTGCAGAGATACAAAAATTAGGAATTACCTCAATTGCCATTCCCCCGTTAGGATGTGGCAACGGTGGCTTAAATTGGCTAGAAGTCAAGCCCCTGATAGAATCAGCTTTTGCCCAACTGCCAAATGTGCAAATAATTATATTTGAGCCATCAGGCGCACCAGTAGCCGAAAAAATGCAGGTTGCCACCAAAAAGCCTAATATGACCCGTGGACGTGCCTTACAGCACTTACGTCTGTAATGAGGTATACTAGATTAAAATATAAATATTTTTAAATGAAGTCATACTCTGTCGATCTTAGAGAAAAAATAGTTGCAGCACATCTTGAGAAAAACATCTCAATTAGGAAAGTAGCTAACATATTTTCCGTGTCAA
>NZ_JAYGHG010000051.1:0-20868 GCF_034931085.1 Nodularia harveyana UHCC-0300
CACTCCTTCTCTGCTTCCAGAAGCTACTGCTTGTTCTGATGATTCTGACTTGTCGAAAGCTGCATAATTTGATTGCTTGACTTCGGGGGTTGTTTTCTTCTTCTTTATACCCCCTGAACGCTTACAAGAAAACTGAGAATGTTTTTTGATTTTTTAGTCCCTAAAACACATATATTTTGGATATTCAAATTGAGTGAATGTCTTGTGGGATGGGCAAAGCTCTAAGAGAGTGTTTGAAAAGTATTAGATGAAACCCAATAATCTCCAAAAACCTAACCCCCCTTCCCCCCTTCCCTACCAATGGGGTTTCAAAGCCTCTCTCCGTGTCGGGGAGAGGTTTGGAGAGGGGTTTATTTATACATTAAAAACTTTTCAAACATCCTCTAAGTACAGTACAAGTCTTACTCATTCTGATAATGCAACTATCCCACAAAGATCAATCAGCTTACCAATCAAAAGAATATTTAATACTCAAAGTTCTACCCCTAGCAGCAGCGTAGGCGCTATCATTGGGCTGTAATTGTGAAACTACAGGAAAATATTGACTATTAAATAGGTTTTCTAACCCTACTTGTAATGTTCCTGTGCCGAGCTTCACACTGCTAATATAGTCTACGGTCAAATAATTCTCTACAGGTCTGCGACCAAAGGCGGTGTTATTAGTAAAAACTTCTCGACTACCTGAAAACAAAGCTTGGAGACGATTTCGCCAACCGGGTAGAGTCTCATTTTCTACATAAGCGGTAACTTTTAAAGGGGGAATCCTAAACCCATCTAAAGATTGGTAATTACCATCATTATTGCTGTCAATTTCCCCACCCATTAGGGTGAAAGTCCCGCCAAATTGCCATGTAGGACTAGGTTGTGTGTCAATTGCAGCTTCTAGACCATAGATTCTTTCTGGGGCGCGAATCACAGTTCCCGGTGCGGTGAAGGTTGTACCTAAGTCAGACTCGTTATAAAAAGCCGAAAGAGATGCTTGGACAGAATCCCATTGTCCCCGAATCCCAATTTCATAGTTATCTACTGTTTGTGGTTCTGGATTGAGAGATGTGACAGAAAAACCTGGTTGGGCGTTGCGGAGGACTAAACCAATATCTGATAATGAGAAACCTTGAGCATAGTTAGCAAAGATGCTGAGTTCTGGGTTAAGGGCGTATACTGCACCTACATTGAACAAAGTCGCATCAAAATTTAAATCACCACCGGGAATAGTCGAGTTGGGATTGGCTAAGGTGCTGAAATCATCGACACTCACGTCTGCATTTTCGTAGCGGACACCACTGTTTAATACTATGCGATCGCCGATGTCCCAATTCAATTGAGCAAACAATCCCAGACTACTTAATTCTAAAGGCGGAGTCCAAGAGCGATCGCCTGTTTTGCGGAATGCTAACCCCCCACTCCCCACAAATGCAGCTTGGTCAAATACAGATACAGATTGAGATGTATCTTCTTGGGAATAATCGACACCCCAAAGTACCTTGACTGCACCCTGGTTAAATAAAGGGGTTTCAATCTGCAAACGTCCGCCATACTTTTCCGATTCCACCCGTGATTGAATAATTTCGTTACCTAAACTAGCAAAGCTACGAGCATCAAAGGGAAAGAAGCGGGTCAAATAATCGCGGTAATATAACTGTGCTTGCAGTTGACTATTAAATAAATTGTCATGGTTGTATTGTAAGTTGAAAAAGGTGTTTTCGTTCCCTGGTTCTTCATCCAAACTCAACCCTGTCAAAGCACGCGCCTTTTGTCTACCAGGGGTAGTATTCACACTAGGATCACTTGCAATATTTGGATCTTGCTTTTCGTCGAAGTGATTAAAAGTTAGTTGTAAACGTTGGTTTGTATCTAAATCAATACCGAATTTACCAAATAAGTTCAAACTCGAAGCATCGGAAAAGCCACCTTGTCCATTAGGATCAGATGGAATGCGATCGCCTTCAGCATCAAAAAAGCCACCAGTTTGAGTCACCCCAAAGTTAAAAGTAAAATCCAAATTATCCTGTCTAACCGAGAGAAAATGCTGTAAACTGCTGCTAAAACTGTCCTCTTCCAAATTACCCAAAGCTGCACTCACACCCACTTCTGTCCGCGACATCAAACTTTCCGTACTGGGTCGCCGTGTAATGATATTAATCACACCCCCTGTAGCACCATCACCATAAATTGCACTAGGGCCGCGCACTACTTCAATCCGTTCAATAGCCGCCGAGTCAATGGTTCTTAAATCACGCGCCGCATTCCTACTTGTCGATTGGGGAACACCATCAATTAATACTTGGGGATTCCTCCCCCGTAGAGTCAAGCCAAAATTACTCGCTCCTTGTGCTGGCGGTGCTAAACCAGGAACTGTTTTACCCAAAGTTTCAATTAAGTTGCGAGAAAGGCTGGTTTGTTGCTCAATTTTTTCGCGGTTAATCACCGTAATCGAACGCGGGACATTTTGTATCGGTGCTGCTGTCCGGGTTGCTGTGACTACTAATTGAATGGGTTGATCCGCTTCCGGTGTTGCTGGGGAATCGGCGGCTACTTCTGTAGGTGCGAAGGCTAAAATCAAACTCGTATCACTATCAAATAATGCCACTTTGGGAATACTTTGCTCACCCGTCACCGTCACGCGGATAGTATTGTCATCTTGATTAACGACAGTGACAGCAATTACACCTGTGGCTGGGTTCTCTTGGGTGAATGTATTTCCCTCAGACAAATTAAGTTGCGCTTGAGTGATATCAGCAATCAAACTATTACCTTGATTCTCTGTTGATACCCGTAATTCTGTGGGGGCGGTAGTTTCTAAGATCACCTCTACACCTTGATCTGTCGGCACAACCGTCACGCCAGTCACCTGAATTATTTTCTCAGCTTGAGGTACTGGCGATTGCGTTAGTAGATCACTGTTAGGGGATGAGGTTTTGATGGACTGTTTTGGCAATGATGCTTCCTGACTTCTGCCCGGATCGTTGATTAATGACCAAACACAGCCTGTCAGTAAAAGAAGAAAAAGGATTTTTTGGGGTTTCATGTTTATTCGCAGCTAAAAGTAGCGACTAGATTATATTTAGTGATAATCTATCGCAGGTATTTATTGATTCTTATTTGCAGTAGTCTTAACTTTATAAAGTATCTCTATTCGAGAATTTACACAAGTAGTTTATTGAAAATTCTTCCTAGCTATAATGCTTTTGTTCCTGGAAACACTACAGTTGAATATCTTTTTCCCAGAATCCTTGTAGAGAAAGTCCATTGTCTCCACTATGTCTTGGGTAAGGTTAGAAATTTATATAACCAGGGTTTATGACTGACCTCAGATATTCTTATATTTCTTAATGCAATAGATTATCAGATAATTTACGCAAATATTAATTTTTTATTTTTTATCTAGTTAGTAGACTTTATCAATAGTTTCGGTTATCATCTATTTTTAGTAGCTCAAGCTAAATGAGATTAATTATCAAATAACTATTTCTACCTCCCTTTGACATATCAAAAGCTAGAGGATGTTCAAAATGCAACTCAATCATCATGGTGTACATTCTGAAGGCAACAGAAAATCGCAGAATCCTGTAGACTCTGATTTCCCTGGTAATGGCGTGATTTCTGTGCCTGGACTGCCATCAAGTTACTATTTAGAACGCCAGCAAGCGCGAGAATCCAATGCTAGAAGCTATCCCCGACGTATTCCCATTGCGATTAGCGAGGCTCAGGGTATTTACATAAAAGATGCAGATGGCAATGTATATATTGATTGTTTGGCTGGTGCGGGGACTTTAGCATTAGGACACAATCACCCAGTAGTCATAGCAGCGATGCGAAAGGTGTTAGATGGGAATCTACCTTTGCACACTCTAGATTTGACTACCCCAGTTAAAGATCAGTTTGTGGAGGAACTATTTGCCAGTTTACCTGCGGAATTTGCGGACAATGCCAAGATTCAGTTTTGCGGCCCTTCGGGAGCAGATGCTGTAGAAGCGGCGATTAAACTGGTGAAAACTGCTACTGGCAGACGTAGCGTATTGTCGTTTCATGGCGGTTATCATGGGATGACTCATGGTGCGCTGAGTTTAACCGGCAATCTCAAGGCTAAACAAGCCGTAGCAGGGTTAATGGCAGATGTCCACTTTTTACCATATCCCTATAATTATCGCTGTCCCTTTGGTTTAGGCGGAGAAACTGGACACCTCACCAGTAGCCGTTATATAGAATCGATTTTGGATGATCCCGAAAGTGGGATTGTCACACCGGCGGCGATGATTTTGGAAGTTGTGCAAGGGGAAGGTGGGGTGATTCCTGCGCCTGATGATTGGTTACGAGAGATGCGGCGAATTACCCGCGATCGCAATATCCCCCTAATTGTCGATGAAATCCAAACCGGTTTAGGACGGACTGGTAAGCTCTACGCCTTTGAACATTCCGGAATTATCCCAGATGTTTTGTTACTTTCTAAGGCTATTGGTGGCAGTTTACCTTTATCGGTAGTTCTGTATAACAAAGAACTGGATACATGGAGTCCTGGCGCTCATGCGGGAACATTCCGGGGGAATCAACTAGCAATGGCCGCGGGAACAGCAACATTACAGTATATCTTAGAAAATTCTTTGACTGAACAGGCGGCGACCATGGGCGATCGCTTGCTGAAACATCTGCGTCAAATTCAAAGTGAATCCTATTGTATTGGGGAAGTGCGAGGACGTGGTTTGATGCTGGGTGTGGAGATTGTTAATCCCCAAGTCTCCGCTAATCAGTGTGGGAATTATCCTGCACATTCCCAGTTAGCTAGTTGCATTCAGTCTGAGTGTTTGCGCCGGGGTTTGATCGTGGAATTGGGGGGTAGATTTGGCAGTGTGGTGCGATTTTTACCGCCTTTGATTGTGACTGCGACGCAAATCGATAGTATTAGTGAGATTTTTGCAGCTGCGATTCAAGCCGCAGAGAAGCAAATATTACCCGTTTTTTCTCAGGTATCTTGATGGTGAAGATAGTGTCACGCAAAGGCGCAAAGGCGCAAAGAAGGGAGTTTTTTGTGGAGTCGGAAAGTTTGGTGGGGTTTCGGGAGGCGATCGCTGAGGCTCAAGAGGTATTGATTAATTGTTTTGCTACTCGAACACAACCTTATAGTGGTAAAAGTCCCCAGGAATTAACTGCGGCGATCGCAGAGGTTTCTGTTTGTCCAGAACATGGTCTGTCTTTAAGTCAGGTTTTGGCGGAGGTGGGGGAGAGTATCATTCAGCATTCGGTGGTGGTGACTCATCCTACTTGTATGGCTCACTTGCATTGTCCGCCACTGTTACCAGCTTTAGCGGCTGAGGTGTTAATTAGTGGGACTAATCAATCTCTGGATTCTTGGGATCAAAGTCCGGCGGCGACTGTTTTGGAACAGCATCTGGTGAATTGGCTATGTCAAAATTTTGGCTACGATGCTGATGGTGACGGTATATTTACTAGTGGCGGCACGCAATCAAATTTTATGGGATTGCTACTAGCACGGGATGCTTATGCACGCCATCAGTTAAATTGGTCGGTGCAAACCCAAGGATTACCACCAGCAGCCAACCGTTTTCGCATCCTCTGTTCTCAAGCGGCTCATTTTACTATTAGCCAAGCAGTTTCCTTGCTAGGGTTGGGACAGCAATCTGTGGTCATGGTAGAAACAGATAGTGATTATCGCCTTTGTTCTGAAGCTGTAGAACGAAAGTTAGCAGAATTGCACGAACAGGATTTATTACCCATTGCCTTAGTTGCGACTGTGGGGACTACAGATTTTGGTAGTATTGACCCATTACCAGAATTAGCCGCTTGTGCTGAGAAGTATGGATTGTGGCTACACGTAGATGCGGCTTTTGGTGGCGGATTAATTATGAGCGATCGCCATCAAGATAAACTAAATGGTATCGCCCTTGCTGATTCCATCACCGTAGATTTCCATAAACTTTTTTATCAGCCAATTAGCTGTGGCGCATTTTTACTCAAACAGCGTCAAAACTTTGATTTAATCAAGCTACACGCCGACTATCTCAACCCCGAAATCAACGAAACAGCCAGTATTCCCGACTTAGTTACTAAATCAATCCAAACCACTAGGCGATTCGATGCGCTGAAATTGTTCCTATCTCTCCGCACTTTAGGGAGAAAACAATTTGCAGACATGATTGATACCACCATTGAACTGGCCCAGGAAACAGCTAGTTTAATCAACGCCGAACCCACATTAGAATTAGCAAACAATCCTACTATTAACGCCGTAGTTTTTCGCTATCTACCCAGCCACACACCAGCACACCTAGATAGTACAACTTGGGCAAATCAAATCAATAGCCACATCCGTCTGAGCTTACTACAACAAGGTATTGCAGTCATTGCACAGACTAAAATTGGTCAACTCACCTACCTGAAGTTTACCTTACTCAATCCTCGGACTGCGATCGCAGATGTTCAGGAAGTTCTCAATGAGATTACTACCATAGGCGAGAAGAGTTTATTTCACGCAGAGGCGCATACTTCGACTTCGCTCAGTAACCAGAGGCGCAAAGAAGAGTAAGAACGGGATTTTTCCCAAAAAATAGGAGAGAGGGAAAGCCAAAAGCTCACCTCACTCCCAAGATTAAATAACTTTAACCTAAACAATACACCGGACATGACACAATATACAATCGCCAAACCTACAAACTCGGTTCTGGCAAAACTTTGTACTGACAAACAAGTTGCAGAACAAGCAACTATTCACAGCTTTTTAAATTGCTACTTTCGAGAAACCAAAACAGGTGAACTCATCACCACCACCCAAGATCCAACTATTTTAGAAATCTTCAGCCGCACCAACACAAAATCGCTCATCTGCTGTCAGTTAACCCATCAAAATATCAGGCTATTAATTGCTCTAAAATATTATTCACCCACAGGTAGACATTTATTCGCTTTTCCCATTTATTACCAAGTAGATCAAGGCAACTTACTGGCACTAGATTACATCACCTTAATAGCATTGACTACCAAAGAATTATCATTAGGCAGTGGTAGCAAAAGTCATCAAGATCAACTTATATTGCGAGTTATTCAAAGTTGCAATCATATCCAATCTTTTGTCCAAAAACGTCGCCCAGATGTAGCACAACTTTATGCTTTTAATAGTAATTTCATAGCCGCAGAACAAGCCTTAATTTTTGGACACAATTTACACCCCACACCTAAAAGCCGTCAAGGTTTTGCTGAACATGAACTATCAATTTATTCTCCGGAATTAAAAGGTAGTTTTCCGTTACATTACTTTCGCGCTCATCTGTCAATTGTGCAAACAGGTTCTGGGTTACAAGAAACAGCAATAGAACTAATTAAATCAGAAATTATGGCTGATCCAAATGTTAATGCTGATTTCAAAAACTCCTACTGTGGTGAAGATGAATATGCACTGTTACCGATACACCCTTGGCAAGCAAATCATTTATCTCAGCAGCCAGAAATTCAAAAATTAATTCAACAAGGGATATTGCAAGATTTAGGTTTAGTAGGTCGTGCTTATCAACCGACATCTTCAATTCGTACAGTCTATCATCCAGAAGCAGCATTGATGTTAAAATTGTCCCTGAATGTCAAAATTACTAACTCCCTTCGCACTAATTTATATAAAGAATTAGAACGGAGTTTAGAAGTACATAAAATTCTAGCAGGTAAAATTGGTCAACAACTCAGTCAGCATTTTCCTGATTTTAAAATCATTACTGACCCCGCCTATATTACCTTAAAAATTGATGGTGTAACCGTTGATGGTTTCTCGACAATTCTCAGAGAAAACCCATTTTTAAACAATCCCCAGACAGACGCAACTTGTGTAGTAGCTCTATGTCAGGATGCAATTTTAGGAAATGGCTCACGATTAACTGCGATTATTCAGCAACTAGCAGCAGAAGAAAAACGTTCTCCTGATGCGGTTAGTTTAGATTGGTTTAACCGTTATCTTCAAATATATCTAGAACCTATTCTCTGGTTATATTTTACTTATGGTATAGGTCTAGAAGCTCATCAACAAAATAGTATCGTTCAATTAAAAGCTGGTTATCCTGAAAAGTTCTTTTATCGGGATAATCAAGGCTATTATTATCGTCGTTCTTGCCATAAAATGTTAGATAATCTTCTGCCAGGAATCAGTCAGAAAAGTGAGACGATTTGTGATGACGATGTGATTGACGAACGGCTGGGCTATTACTTGTTTTTTAACAACTTGTTTGGGTTAATTAACGCCTTTGGTGTGGCTGGAGTTGTGGATGAGGAATTATTATTAAACCAACTGCGAAATGCTCTAGTAAAATACTCCGATTATTCTTTAGTAAAAAATCTTCTTTCTCAACCACAATTGCGTTGTAAAGCTAATCTCCTCACCCGCTTTCATGACATGGATGAACTTGTTGGGCCAGTTTCTACACAATCTGTTTATGTGGCTGTTAATAATCCTTTGTATAAAGGTGAATAAAATTAATTTTTTTAACGCAAAGGAGCGCAAAGGTTTACGCAAAGTAACGCGGAGATTTTATGAGAGGGAGTGGGAGTATCCCAACTTAGTAAAAACATAGAAGACCAGGGCTGTTTCATTCTAAAATTTGACATTTTATGTATTTACGAGAATACGTCATTTTAGGCTTCAGGGGTTTTATATGACAACGGCTAAGAACACCTAAATTCGTTGCTGAAATCTAGAATGAAATAACCCTGCATAGAAGACAGATGTAAAAAACCTATTAAACCCTCTTACCTTGGCGTTCTTTGCGTCTTGGCGGTTCGTTTCTCCATTCAACTAAATTCATGTCAGTTACCAAACTCAATTACACATACGAAAAATTCGACCCCACAATCAATAAAACTATTGCTTTTCGTCCAGTAGATTTGCAGTCGGATTTAACTCGCATTCATAAGTGGATGAATAAAGATCATGTAATTCCTTTTTGGAATTTAGGTTTTGAGTTAGAACAAATGCAACAACATTTAGAAATAGCTTTAGCAGATAAACACCAAACTCTGTATATTGGCTATTTAGATAATCAACCTATGAGTTATTGGGAATCTTACTGGACAATTGATGATATTGTGGCTGGACATTATCCGGCACAAACTGCGGATCAAGGTGTTCATTTATTAATTGGAGAACCAGAGTTTTTAGGTAAAGGTTATGCTTTGCCTTTGTTACGAGCCATGACATTTTTTCAATTTCAAAAATCGGCGACTCAAAAGATTGTTACCGAGCCAGATGTGCGGAATAAGAAGATGATTCACATTTTTGAAAAGTGTGGGTTTCAATTCCAAAAGGAAATTGAATTACCAGATAAATGCGGGGCGTTAATGTTCTGCGATCGCCAGCTATTTTTTCAGAGGTGGAAAGGATGAATAATTGTGTTTATGATATCATTGGCATTGGTCTTGGCCCTTTTAATTTAGGGTTAGCTGCACTGTTGGAACCTGTGACAGAAATCAAGTCTTTATTTCTGGAACAAAAACCTAAATTTGAATGGCATCCAGGTTTATTACTGGAAGGTACGACAATTCAAGTCCCATTTTTAGCAGACTTGGTAACAATGGCTGAACCTAGCAGTAAATTAAGCTTTCTCAGTTATCTCAAAGCCAAATCTCGTCTCTATAATTTTTACTTTTGGGAAGAGTTTCACATCCCCAGACGAGAATATAATGATTACTGTCAATGGGTAGCAGCACAATTACCAAATTGTGTTTTTGCACAACAGGTAACAAGTATTGCTTGGGATAAAAACGCCAGTGAATTTATAATTTATGGGGCTGATTTTACCTACCATTGCCGCAATTTGGTTTTAGGAGTGGGGACTGTTCCCTACATACCGCCTTGTTTCCGTGATCTAGACTCAGAGAATATTTTTCACTCTACAGAATTTCTCCACCAAAAAGCCAGATGTCGTCAAGCCAAATCAATTACAGTTATCGGTTCTGGTCAAAGTGCAGCCGAGGTTTTTTATGAACTATTGCAAGAACAAGAAAACTATGGTTATCGCCTAGAATGGCATACTCGTTCCTCTGGGTTTTTCCCTATGGAATACTCAAAATTGGGGTTAGAACATTTTTCACCCGATTACATCCATTATTTCTACAATCTGCGCCCAGAACAACGAGACGAACTCTTGAGTAGACAGGGTTTGCTGTACAAAGGAATTAGCTTTAACACCATTGCCAAAATCTATGATTTACTTTATGAACGTTCCATCGCTGATCATTACCCCGATGTCAGGTTACTATCTGGAGTGGAAGTTAAAGAAGTAGAACCCACTGATCATGGTTATCGCCTGACCTATCGCCATTCTCATCAGGATCAAGTATTTACTCACCAAAGCGATCGCATTATCCTATCTACTGGTTACCATCAAAGCATCCCCAATTTTATTGCAGATATCCGTGATTTGCTGCAATGGGATGAAAAAGGGCGGTACATGGTCAATTTTGACTATCACCTCTCCCTGACTCAAGACATCCCCAACCGGATTTTTGTCCAAAACGCTGAACTACATACCCACGGTATTGGTGCGCCAGATTTAGGCTTGGGTTGTTATCGCAACTCTGTAATTATTAACTCCTTGACAGGACGCAGCGTTTACCCAGTACAAAAGCGAAACGTCTTTCAGCAGTTTGGTGTAGTCGCATGAAGCATCGGCTACCACTCATTTTAGGCGCACTATTTCTATGTGTGTTTTTGAGTATTTTCAACGAGGTTTTACTGTCACCCTTTTATCCCCAGTTTTTCCGTAAAGTCTTCGGCGTGACAGATTTAGCCTACACAGGTTACTACATCTTTATTTGTCGGTTAACCATAGTGCTATCTGCCCCTGTGTGGGGTGTTTTATCACGACGCTTTGAAGTCAAACACCTACTCTGCGTTGGTCAGTTAGGTACAGCCGTGATGACCGCCTTAATGGGTACAAGTACCAGCGCCGAGCAATTTTTGGTGTATACAATTTTGCTATTACTGTGCAAAAGCAGTTATTTGTTAGTCTACCCCCTGATTATCCAACTAGCCGGGGAAGAAAAACGATCTGCGATCGCCGGTACATACCAAGCCGTGTTTCATGGTGCAATTGTCATCGCCACCATCGTCGGCGCATGGATGGTTAATATCGACACACCCTTAATTCTTTTCTACGGGATTGCCGCAGCCGATATCCTACAACTTGCCATCTGTGTTTATATCTTGCAAGGCGTATCTACCCAACGGCAGGAGGAAGCAGGGGAGCAGGGAGCAGGGAGCAGGGGGGCAGGGAGCAGGGAGCAGGGAGCAGGGGGGCAGGGTGCAGGGGGCAGGGTGCAGGGAGCAGGGGGGGCAAACCAGATTGGTTACATCATCACCATCGGTATAGTAATTCTCACCTTTCAACTAGCAAATAATTTAGTCCGTCCCTACTTTACCAAGTATGTCACCTCCGATCCCTTTAACGTCAACTTGCTCACCAGCAGCTTGTTGTTTTTAATACCTAGTATTATGGCGATCGCTGCTTTACCCTACATCCGTCAAGCCTGTCGTCCCGAACGCGTCAACACCATCTACTTAGGAAGTCTCAGCCTGTTAATCATCAGCTTAGGCTTACAAGGATTTTCATCCCAACTCCCCCTACTCATCTTGGCGCGGATAGTTTACGGCTTCTTTCTCGCAGTTACCCAAGCCACCTTAGAACTGCAACTATTCAACAACAGTGCAGCCAAACACCTCCACTTAAACTACAGCCTAGTCATCTCCTTCGCCAACATCGGACATCTCGGCGCACCCCTGTTAGCCTCCTGGCTAGTCAACACCCACAGCCTAGCCTCCCCATTCATCGCCGCCACAGCAATTTGCTGCCTCAACCTCCTATTCACCCACTACATTCTCAACACAAAAACCAGAAAACAAGCAGCAGGAACTTCTTAACTCCTCCTCTCTGCGCCTCTGGTTACTGAGCGAAGTCGAAGTATGCGCCTCCGCGTGAAACTTCCCCCTCTTATACACCCAACAAAAAAAATGCAAAACCTAACCCAAATCCTCCAACCCCAACGCTGGGAAACAGTCAGCCAAAAACTCCTCGCCAAAATGCTTTCCGAATTCATGTACGAAGAAATCATCAAACCAGACACAATACAAGAAACATCAGAATCAACCCTCTACCATCTCACCCTCCCCGAAGGTATCGCCTACAACTTCCAAGCCAAAAAACGCCTATTCGACAGCTATAGAGTCATCCCCACATCCATCCAACGACAAGAAGCCGGAAAATCATTACCAGCATCTAACCCCCTGCAATTCGTCCTCGATATTCACACAGCTGTCGGAATGACATCTGAAACCACAGCCCATTTAATCAAAGAACTGAGTAACACCCTATTAGCCGACACTCACATTCAAGCCCAAAAAGAAACTCAAAATGTAGACTTACTCAGTTTAGATTACCCCTCATTAGAAGGAGAAATGGAAGGACACCCCTGGATAACCTTCAATAAAGGGCGCATCGGTTTTGGCTATGACGATTACCTCAACCACGCACCAGAAAGTAAACAGCCAGTTTCCCTATTTTGGATTGCAGTTAGTAGAGAACGCGCCCAATTTAAAGCTATCTCTGGGCTAGATTATCTCACTCTCATCCAAGAAGAGTTAGGTGCAGAAAATCTCGCCGAATTTACCGCCATTTTACAAACACGTCATCTGAAACCCGCAGATTATTACTTTCTCCCCGTCCATGATTGGCAATGGAAGAATATCATTACATTATTGTTTGTGGAAGAAATCGCCACAGGTGCAATTATTCCTTTAGGCTACAGCCAAGATAAATATTTACCCCAACAATCAATTCGGACTTTTGCCAATATCAGCCATCCTCAAAAACGGTATGTCAAATTACCCCTGAGCATTTTAAATACTTTAGTTTACCGTGGTTTGCCGGGTGAAAGAACAGTAATTGCACCTCTGGTAACCGAGTGGGTAAAATCCATTTGTGATAATGACACTTTCCTCAAAGATGAATGTCGCTTAATTCTTCCCGGCGAAATTGCCACAATTAACTATGATCATCCTTACTACAGCCAACTCTCAGGCGCACCTTACCAATATAAGGAAATGTTGGGTTGTTTATGGCGGGAAAGCGTTCTCGCTTACACCGAACCCGAAGAACAGCCAATTACATTAGCTTCTCTCTTACACATTGATGGTAACGGTCAACCGTTTATTTCCCAATTAGTAGCCCGTTCTGGACTGAGTTTAGATGATTGGCTATCTCGATTATTCCAGACAATTTTACCCCCACTACTACACTACCTCTACCGCTATGGTGTAGTGTTCTCGCCTCACGGTGAAAATACCATTTTGGTGCTAAAGGATTTTATCCCCCATCGATTGGCGATGAAAGATTTTATCGATGATGTAAATATCAGTCGTCATCCTTTACCAGAGTTGGAGTCTTTAACTCCACAGCTAAAAGCTATTTTATTAAGTGAACCACCAGAAGGATTGTGTCAATTTATCTTTGCTGGGTTGTTTATTTGTCATCATCGTTATCTGTCTGATTTATTGGCGGACTACCACAATTACCCAGAACATACCTTCTGGACAAAAGTTCGAGAGACAATTCTGCATTATCAAAGTCGTTTTCCCCAAATGCAAGAAAGGTTTGAGTTATTCAACCTCCTAGCACCGGAATTTACTAAATTGTGCTTGAATCGCAATCGCTTGATTACTTATGGTTACGCTGACGATGGCGAACGTCCCCACGCCGCCGCTTTCGGGAAGGTGAATAATGCTTTGTCTACAGTCGCCGAACAAGCTAAATCTCTCTCTGTAAATTCCCAGGAACAACAAGTCAATCAGAGTCAATCTTCCTGCATATTTACATATATTGACCCTGAGTATGGCAAAGAAGTTTCTTTCCGTTCTGTATCCTATGAACAAGATGTAGAAATGATTTATGAATGGATGCAGCAAAAGCATTTGAAACATTTTTGGAAATTAAATATTTCCTTTGCAGAATTTCAGGAATATTTGCGAAAATCCCTAGCAGCAGATTACAAGAAACTTTTTATTGGCAGTTTAGATGGTGAACCTGTTTCATATGGAATTATCTATCAAGTGATCAAAGATAATATCCGCCATTACTATCCTTATAAAGATTCTGATATGGGAGGTCACATAGCTATTGGGAAAAGAGAACACTTTGAAAAAGAATATATATTCCCAATTTTCAGAGGTTCATCTGCTTTAGTATTTCATCTTTATAAAACAGAGAGATTAATTATTGAACCAGACTCACGCAATAGGATTGTCATTCCTACACAAGAACAATGTGGTTTTTATATTTATGACGAAGTAAAACTTCCTCAGAAGAAAGCAACTTTGATGATATTGGAGAGGGAAAAATTCTTTCATAAGCTATCTGAATTAAAGCAGATTAGCACAGAATTTTGCAACGTTAAATAGTTGATATTCCATCTTTGAATAAGGGATTTAGGGAATTTGATGATATTTTTTATCAATCAAGAGAGGTACATTTATTTTTATCTCTTTCTGTTCCCTAAAATCCAAGGTTGAGTATTGATCAAAAAAATAACAGGGGATTAAATTTATGCAAGGAAAAGAGCCAAAAACTCCTATTCATCCTGAAATTCTAGAACTTGTCAAGACAATCAAAAAAAGGATGGATGAGTTAGGACATCCTCCAATGTCTGAATTAACACCTGAAGCATCCAGATTTTTTTACCAGGAAGCTATTAAGTTATATCATCTGACTACTGAAGAAGCCGTAACAATAGAAGATAGATGGATTGAAAGGTTAGGAGATACACCTATAGCTATTAGGGTTTATACACCTGGAGATGAAGTAGACAATATAAACAGTATCAAAGAAAAGTCAACACCGTATCCAATTCTAGTTTATTTTCAAGGAGGTGGTTGGGTATTTGGCGATTTAGAAAGTGCGGATGCACCTTGTTCTTTCTTCTGTAAACATATAAATTGCATTGTCGTATCCGTTCAATATCGTCAAGCTCCTGAATATAAATTTCCTATTCCTCTTCTTGATGCACTAGAGGCTATTAAATGGGTACATAAAAATTCTCAAAGTTTAGGAGGAGATGCACATAAAATCGCTGTAGGAGGAGAAAGTGCTGGAGCTAATTTAGCAGCAGTAGCAGCTATTCAATTAAGAGATGAAGGAAATATTTTATTAGTAGCACAACTTTTGATTACTCCGGTTACTCAATATGGTTTTAATACCCAATCTTATCAAGCAGGTCATACTAAAGGTCTTTCTTTGGAAACAATGAAATGGTTTTGGAATCATTACTTGGAAAATGATCTTCAGGGTGAAGAATACTATGTATCACCATTGAAAGTTCAAGATGCTAGAAATTTACCTCCCTGTTTAATTGTTACCGCAGAACATGATCCATTACGAGACGATGGACTATTATATGCTCAACATTTACAATCGTTTCAAGTCAAAGTCAAAGTCCTTCATTATGAATCCTTTATTCATAGTTTTATTCGGATGATTCGCGTGATTGAAGATACAAGGCAAGCTTTATATGAGATAGCAATTAATTTCCGAGAAATACTATATTCTTCTTAAGAAATATAGATATAAGTCAAACACACAATAACAATATAAGCATCATACAGGAATTAAAACCATATTTTCTAATCCTATAAAACCAAAAGATGAGCAACCTGATGACAACTTATAATCCAGATTTAATGAAATGCCGTTTTTGCTCTGAAGTTTCTAAGCAAAATGGAGAAGATACTTTAGGTACTCTTTACCCTTTTGACTCCTGGCTGATGTTTGAAATAGAACAGCCTTGGAATGTGAATATGTTGGCAGAACCTCAACCCATACCACAAGCAGCAATAGATTTAATACAGGAAATTCATCAACAACAGAAAATTAAATTTTGGCAATTAGCGATCGCACCAGATCAAGAATATTCTACATCAGATAATATAAGAATCTTTCATTATTCCCGACCGGCTCAACTATTTGCTAAATATGATAAACGAGAATATATTCTCCCCTGGGAATTAATTGGAGAACTGATATTTACTCTTTATAAACAACCTGAGTTATTAACAAATTTTGATAAATACCTTCAGGATACTTCTCATATTCGAGAAATTATGGTTTGTACTCATGGTAATGTAGATGTAGCTTGCGCTCGTTTTGGCTATCCTATCTATCAAGAACTACGTCAAAATTATGCCTGTTCTCAGCTTCGCATCTGGCGATGTAGTCACTTTGGAGGACATCAATTTGCTCCTACTTTAATTGATATGCCCTATGGACGTAGTTGGGGTCATCTTACTTCTGAAATTTTACCTAATATTATCTATCAAAAAGGTGATATTAGCCAACTTCGTCCCTTTTATCGTGGTTTTTTTGGACTACCTCCTTTTGCTCAAATTTTAGAAGGAGAAATTTGGTTACAAGAAGAATGGAATTGGTATGAATACCTAAAATTTGGTCGGGTTTTAGAGTTAACAGAAGATAAAACTAAGGCTGTTGTAGAAGTTGATTTTGTTAGTCCTAATCAAGAATTAAAAGGTAAATACCAAGGTATAATCAAACAAACCCATAAAGTTATAACTCAACAGCAAAGCAAAGATAAAAATTTATTTTCTATTCCCCAATATCAGGTTTTCAATTTAAAATGTTTACCTTGAAAGCAATAAAATGAGTTAACAGAAAATAGTTAGCTTGTTACACTTTTCTATGACTAATTGGGGCAGAATATCCCATGCTATTGAATGCAGGGATGCAGAATGATAAGTGATTCCCTACAGCCATTTGTAGTAGGGTTGTGTTCTTGACAGCAATTTTTAGGAAACTAACCAAATAATTGCTAAAACATCTTATTAATGTCTAGGAGGTTAGGAATTGGTAGTAATTGATGCTTGTAATTTGAAAATCGCTTATGAACGCCGAATTATCGTTCCTGACCTCTCTATCACCCTCCTGGAAGGCGAAATCACGGCTTTACTGGGACCAAATGGTTCGGGTAAAAGTACGGTATTGCGTACCCTAGCGAGATTATTAACACCAAGCCGGGGTGCAGTTTATATTGATGGTTGTAATATTGCCAAAATCCCGACTAAACAATTGGCGCGACAGTTAGCAATGCTACCTCAATTCTCAGAAATTCCACCAGCAATTACAGTCAAAGAATTGATTGGTTACGGACGCTATCCCCATCAAAATTTACTGGGGGTATTTTCTCCCAAAGATATTGCAGCAATGGAATGGGCGTTGGCTGTAACGGGATTAGAACCCCTAGCAGAGAGAATAGTAGATACCCTTTCTGGTGGGGAACGTCAAAGGGTTTGGATAGCGATGGCTTTAGCACAGCAAACCCAAGTATTATTACTGGATGAACCGACAACGTTTTTAGATATCCGCCATCAAATAGAAGTCTTAGCTTTAGTGCGACGACTCAACCAAGAACACGGAATCACGGTTGGTTGGGTGTTACATGATTTAAATCAAGCCGCAGCTTATAGCGATCGCCTAATCATGCTCAAGGAAGGAAAAGTAGTCGCCGTTGGCACACCAAAAGAAGTGATCACAGCCAGTACAATTCAGCAAGTGTTCGATGTGGAAATGACGGTAATTCCTCATCCCATCAATGGTTATCCTACCTGTTTACCTTGTCATTTAGGGATTGGGGATTACGAATTACGAATTACGAATTACGAATTATGAATTACGAACTACGAATTACGAATTACGAATTAGTATGAGCAAATTTACCAGACGTGAATTTTTAACTGCGGCGACAGTTTCCGCCTTGACAGTGGCTTGTGGTCGTTCTCCCCGTCCCCAGAATTTTAGCAAAATTGCCACCAGAGTAGTTGCCCTGGAATGGGTGTATGCAGAGAACCTCCTAGCTTTAGGAATCCAACCTGTGGGGGTTGCAGATATCCGGGGCTATCAAAAATATGTGAATGTAGAACCATCCCTAGCTGATAGTGTAGTTGATGTGGGGACACGCCAAGAACCGAGTTTAGAAGCGATCGCCCAATTAAAACCTGATTTAATATTGGGTGTAGAGTTAAGACATCAAACTATTTACGATACATTATCGGCGATCGCACCCACTTTACTCTTTAACCCCTATCCATCGGGAGAATTGAGTCAACTAGATGAAATGCAACAAACATTCCGACAAATTGCTGATCGTGTCAACCGTCAGGATGTAGCCGAAACAGTAATTCAGCAAACACAAACCACGATTCAAAAAGCAGCAACTCTCATTAAGAATAGTCAAAAACTTGATTTTGTCCTTGCACAATTCAGTGAAACCACCCCTCAAATGCGGCTATTTAGAGATAACTCAATGGCTGTACAAATACTAACCGCCATCGGCTTAAACAACACCTGGAAAGGTGAATTTGATCGTTTTGGCTTCAACACAGTTTGGATAGAAGCACTACCAAAAATAGAAAAAGCCAACTTCATCTACATTCCCGCACCCAACAATATTTATCAACAACAACTACAAAATAACCCCGTGTGGAAAGGACTAGAATTTGTCCAACAAAAAAGATTATATGCGATCGCCTCAGACACTTGGCTATTTGGCGGACACCTATCAGCCCAAATACTCATAGAAAAAGTCATCAAATCCCTAACCAAATAGAACTCTCAAACTCTGCGTCTCTGCGCCTCTGCGTGATATAAACCCATGCTCAAAAATCGCCCCCTAATCACAGGAACCTTAATACTACTAACACTCCTCTTCCTCCACATCAACCAACATCCCACCACAGTCATCACAGCCATATTCAGCCCAGATAATAGCGCCTTACATAACATAGTGCGTTACATCAAACTACCCCGCGCTGTAATTGGCATCTTAGCAGGTGCAGCCTTGGGAATAGCCGGCGCATTATTCCAGACAGTCACCCGTAACCCCCTAGCCTCACCTGCAACATTAGGAGTAAATGCCGGCGCTTATTTAGCCGTCACCGCCACCACCATATTTACACCAGAAATATTTGCTTGGTCACCCTTATTAATTGCATTCATGGGTGGTTTATTGGCGGCGTTACTGGTGTACGCCATAGCTGCTGTGGGTAAAGACATCACTCCCATCAGGCTAACCCTCTCAGGAATGGCCGTTTCCCTAGCATTAGCAGCCTTTACTTCCGCCTTACAACTGTTGTACGAAAACGAAACCAGTGATTTATTTTTTTGGGGTGCGGGTTCTCTGGTGCAAACCAATTGGCAGGGAAGTATGTATGCTGCACCTAGAGTATTATTAGGAGCGATCGCAGTTTTCACAATCGCCAAACCCTTAGATGTCCTACTGCTAGGCGAAGATTTAGCTCGTTCTTTGGGTTCAAAAGTGCAGTGGACGCGGTTATGCAGTATCCTCCTCGCTGTATTTTTAGCCTCTGTCGCCGTGAGTGTAGTCGGGACAATTGGCTTTGTCGGTTTAGTTGCACCCCACATAGTCAAATTAATGGGATGTCGGCGACACCTGATGTTATTACCATCCGCCGCAATTTGGGGAGCAGTGGTCTTACTAGCTGCCGATACAGTAGCACAACAGATATCCAGTGAATTACCAGCCGGTGCAATCACCGCTTTACTCGGCGCACCCTTTTTAGTCTCGCTAGTGCGTTCATCACCTCGTTTATTGAGTAAATCCGGGGGAAATCATGGTTTACAAAGACATCTCAAACTGCATATTAAGTATCCTATTTTAGTTTTAACCGGGGTATTCTGCCTATTACTGGTGCTGGTTTTAGGACTATCTCTCGGCAATATTAATTTAAATATTTATCAACTAATTCAAGTCATTGCTGGTAGCAGTGACGCTCTCACAGAAAGAATTGTCTTATACTTACGTCTACCCCGCCTACTAGTAGCATTATTAGCAGGTGCAGCCTTAGCTATCAGTGGCTTATTGTTGCAGGGAGTAGTCAGAAATCCCCTAGCTGGCCCGGAAATTATGGGTATTACTTCAGGAGCAGGTTTTGGAGCTTTGCTGGTAATAGTAATGATACCTAATACACCTGTGACATTTATTCCCATTGGGGCTTTTATCGGTGCAGTCGTCGCCTTTGGCGTGGTTTATCTAGCAGCTTGGCAAAACGGTGTAGCACCAGCGAGGCTAGCATTAGTCGGAATTGCAGTGTCTGCCTTTTGTGCGGCGGGGATTAACCTATTGGTAGTGAAATCAAAATTGCAAGTAGCGCAAGCTTTAGTATGGCTAGCTGGTAGTACCTATGCTCGTCAGTGGGATGAGGTGTGGCAATTGTTGGCTTTTCCGTTAATTTTACTGCCTTTGGGGTGGTTATTTGCCCGCAAACTCGATTTAATGGCGTTAGGGGAAGATTTACCGCGAATTTTAGGGATGCGTTTACAGCCAGCTCGTGGTGTAATATTAGCGATCGCTGTTGCTTTAGCAGCTGCGGCGGTATCCACAGTGGGAACTATCAGCTTCGTGGGCTTAATTGCTCCCCATACTGCCAGATTATTAATAGGCGATCGCCACCGCCAATTATTACCAATAGCGGCGATTTTAGGCGCAATTTTAGTAACTTTAGCTGATATAGTCGGTCGTGTTGTCCTAGCTCCTCAAGAAATTCCTTCTGGCTTAGTTACAGCCCTCATCGGGACACCTTATTTTCTTTGGCTGCTCATCTCCCAACCATCACACAGTTAACAGTTAACAGTTATCAGTTATCAGTTATCAGTTACCAAAAAACTGGGTCTAAAGGTAACCGTTCAGGGGGGGGTGGAAGAGCGATCGCCAAAGGAGGGGCTGAGTCCTGCGGATATGCTTGTGCGTTCGCCCATCGCTAAAAATTCTCCCCAAAATCTGATAAATTAAGTGATATGGAAG
>NZ_JAYGHG010000052.1:0-19803 GCF_034931085.1 Nodularia harveyana UHCC-0300
GAATGGTAGGTGCAGCAAAATTAGTCATTAGTCAATCAATTTTAGATTTTAGATTTTAGATTTTGGATTAGACTGCAATCTAAAATACTCCCCACACTCCCCACACCTCCCACACTCCCCACACCTCCCACACTCCCCACACCTCCCACACTCCCCACACCCCAAATGCAGCGTCCTATTTTATACGTAGCTATTACTAACCACGGCTTTGGTCATGCGACTCGCACAGCTTCGGTAGCAGCAACAATTCAAAAATTATGTCCAGAGGTTTTGCTGATTATGGTGACAACTGCCCCCCGGTGGTTGTTAGAGTGCTACATAGAAGGCGACTTTATTCATCGTCCCCGCGCTTTTGATTTAGGAGTTGTGCAGTCAGATAGCTTGACAATGGATAAACAAGCGACCTTAGCCAAGTTGCAGAATATTCAAAAAAAACAAAATTCTTTAATCGCCTCAGAAGTCAATTTTATCCGTCAAAATCGGGTAAATTTAATCCTGGCAGATATTCCCTTTTTAGCACCTTTATTTGCTAAAGCCACCAAGATTCCCTGTTGGATGATGAGTAATTTTGGCTGGGACTTAATCTACCGAGATTGGGGAGACGAATTTATTCCCATTGCTGATTGGATTAGTGAATGTTATTCCCAATGTGAACACCTGTTTCGCTTACCTTTTCACGAACCCATGTCAGCGTTCAGTAATATTACAGATGTGGGCTTGACTGGTGGTTCTCCCCGTTACAGCAATGAGGAACTGCGGAAGAATTGGGGAATTACTGCACCCAGAGAAAAAACGATTTTGCTCACCTTTGGCGGTTTGGGTTTACAAAAAATCCCCTACGATAATTTACGAAATTTCCCCGATTGGCAATTTATTATTTTTGATCAGTCTGCCCCTGATTTACCGAATGTTTGCAAAATTAGTGACAAAAAATACCGCCCGGTGGATTTTATGCCGATTTGTGGGCGTGTGGTTTCTAAACCTGGTTACAGCACTTTTTCGGAAGCAGCCAAGCTGGATTTACCGATAGTGACGATTCCGCGAGATGACTTTGCGGAAGCTAAGTTTTTGTTATCCGGTATGGTTAATTACAATCAGCATCAAATGCTTACGCCAGAAGAATTTTTTACAGGTAATTGGGATTTTCTGCATCAAGCGCCCCAAGCAGCACAGCAATCTCAAGCTTTAGATAAAAATGGGAATGAGGCGATCGCTCAAGCTGTCATTGAGTATTTTACCAGACTGAAATCCTAACTACGCACAAATTTGAGTCAATGTTTCGATTAACACTTGATTTTGTGCATCTGTGCCTACACTAATGCGTAACTTATCATCCAGTCCTGGCTGTGGAAAATAGCGGATTAAAATATTTCGGGCTTTCAACTGTTGATAGAGATATTCAGCATTATTTTGGGGAGGCTGTACCAACAAAAAATTAGTATGAGAATCCCAAACATGGAAACCTAAACTTTTTAAATCCTGCGCCAACTGAGTCCGGGATGCTTTCACCTTAGCCGCACAAGCATTTTTATACTCTTGATCAATAATTGCAGCTGTTCCTAAAGCACAGGCGATCGCATCAATATTATAACTATCCTTCACCTTAAACAACCCATGCAGCAACCGTGGATTTGCCACACCAAAACCCAGCCGTAAACCAGCCAAAGAATAACCCTTAGAAAGTGTGCGAATCACAATGACATTCTCATATTCCTTCACCAAATCCAAAGCATTCTCCGCCGCAAAATCCACATAAGCCTCATCAATCACTAAAACCCCAGATAAACGGCTTGCTAGTTCTCGCAAATCCGCAATTGGGACAATATGACCCGAAGGACTATTAGGCGAAGCGATAAATGTCACAGCACCATTAGCCGCAACCAGTGCTTCCAGAGGTAACTGATAATTTTCACCATAAGGAACCTCCACCACTTCAGCCCCCTGCATTTGGCTCAAAGTCACATACAATACATAAGTAGGTATCGGGTAAACCACCTTTCTTCCTGGTTCAGTGCAAGCCCGCATCACCAAATTCAAAACTTCATCACTACCATTACCAACAATTATCCAATCACTAGGAACACCCAAGACTTGACTTGCAGCTCGGCGAAACTCTCCCCCCAACGGTTCTGGATAGCGTCGCAACCATTCCCCCTCAATATTCTTCAGCACAGCTAGCACCGCAGGCGAGGGAGGATAAGGATTTTCATTACTGTTAAGTTTAATGATATTTGTTCCTCGTGGCGGCTGTTCACCGGGGACATAACTAGCCATTGCATCGATATTAGAGCGAAAATAGTTGGTCATGGGGCATACTAGTTCTTAAAATATCTACTGAAAAATTCCCGTCGGCTTTAGCCGTGAAAGGATGTCAACTACCTATAATCCTCATAGGGAGAGCGCATTAGCTTAAAGGTAGTTAGTTGGTGTTAGCATAAGCTAGCTTTTGCTGGCGCTGAATTCCTCCCATTGCTCACTGCCTACCAAAGGTAGTTTAGCAACTTGTATGTAAAATTGTTTGGTGTGTACTTATGGGATGTTTTCAGCCTGTCAAATGCCACCTGTATTTCCAAAAATTATTGCTCGAACCAAAAAACTAACAACTATGTCATCTACTGAACCTAACCCCAATGAGTTAAATGAGGCTGAAACCCAACTTCAAACCCCAACGGAACCTGAAACAGTAACTGATGAGACTGATACTCAGGAAGTGATTGAAGAATCTGGCGCAATATTTCAAGCTATTGGGGTAATTGTTGGGGATGTCAACCTAAACACAGATGGTAAAAACACAGTTACCATTGGTACTTTTGAATACCCACTCTTCTACATTCCCCAAAAACGCAAAGTATTTGACGCTCTCAGCAAAGAAATAGAAACAACTGGAAACCGTACTTTTAGACTAGTTGTTTATCCTAAAGCCGTTCATTTTCCCCGTAAAGATCAACCCCATACCATGACCTTTCAGCTAGTAGGCTTTGATAGAGGAAGAGAACAACAGACAGTTTCAGCAGAGTTAGAAGACAACGAGTTTAAATTTTCTGGATTATGGCAATTTATTCCCGTTTGTCAAACTCCTTGCATTTCAGTTTTCCGCAACTTTACTCGTGAAAGACTTGAATATATTAAACAAGCCGAGCCAACGAGAAAAGTGAAATTTATGAAGGCCAGCCATCTACCTTTGTTCTGGAAAGATTCGCCAGTCAGACCCTTTAGATTTAACCCCAAAGCAGAAAAAGAAGACCAAGGACATCCAGTATTTGTCTCCCTCAAAGCCAAATTTTTACCTGGGCGTAATGTCTTCGGTTTTGTAGCACTATTAGCTCCTCCTCAAGAAACTGCACCGAGATTTCTCAAAGCATCCAAAAAGGATAAAGCCACAGCACTACAAGAATCTAAAAAGAACAAAGCTACCCTCCCCCAACCATCGCAAAAGGATAAGCCCAAGCCTATTAGTAATTTACCTAAACCAGTGATCAAAAAGCGCTCCCCAGAGCCAGAAGAGCCAGAGAAAGAACAAGACAAATAGTATCAGCCCACAGGCTTTAGCCTGGGGCTAATAATTGCTCACTAGAAAAATATGAGTGATCACCAAATATTTCTGCGACTTGCTGAAACTAGTGATGCGTGGGTGATAAGTGCAATTCATGTTGCTGCTATCAAAGCTTTGCCAACAACTTTTTACACCCGGAAACAACTATTAGCTTGGCGTAATTATCTCAATAAGCCTAATAGTAAATATATTTTGCGTAATATGCAAGCCGAAATTTTTTGGGTAGCTTTGAAGAATAATCAGGTCACAGGTTTTACTAGTTTCATGGTTGATGAACTAATTACACTATATGTACATCCTTATTATCAAGGTCAAGGCATTGGACGAACTTTAGTTACACATTTTTGCCAAGAAGCAGCAGCACAAGGTATAAAGGAAGTGATTACAACTGCCAGTCTTTATGCTGAAGGATTTTATAGTAAACTGGGATTTAAGGCTCTTAAAAGAGCGCCTCATCAATTAAGAACTGGGATAGTTGTTCCAGTGACTAAAATGACTAAAATGTTAACTACTGCTTGATCAAGTTATACTTTGAGTTTATTAAAACTGTATAAAATTATTGAACTAACTTGGCAATTTTATTTACAAATTGTCTCAGACTCATGCTTGTGTTTGCCAGCAAAATGACTAGAACTATCCGCTCATCTTCTCTTACCCATAGACGTTTAATCGAAGCAGCCTCACAGGTATTTGCCAGTTTAGGTGTTCAAGGCGCAACTACTCGTGAAATAGCTCGTGTGGCTGGGGTAAATGAGGTGACCTTATTTCGCCACTTTGCTAGCAAAGAACAACTGCTAAGAGCTGTAATTGAAAATGCCTTTGCTCTCCAAACAGAAGCCCTCGCTCACCCGGATGCTTGGACACACAATCTTGATGTGGATTTAAATAAGTATGCCCTGCTTTACAACTCCATGCTGGAAGCACACGAAGATTTGATTCGCACTTTTATTGGAGAAGCTAAACGTCATCCGGAAGCAGCTAGACAGGTAATTCAAGATGCTGCGAAGCCTTTGGGTGAAAAGTTGGTTGCTTACCTGGAATCTAGTCAGCAACGAGGGACGGTGAGAGGAGACTTTGACCCTGCGCCAGCAGTTGATATGTTTACGGGGATGCTATTAGCTGGGATGTTATGTCGGACTGCAAAATATCACCAAACTCGCTACAGTTCCCAAAATTATATTCAGACTTCTGTAGATATTTTTGTGCGTGGTATTGCGGTAAATATATGATGCGTAATTATGTATAGCAACCGCCAAGGTGGTTAGGACACAAAGAACACGAATTTAGCGTCAGTGATATCTACCTCATTCCGCACCATCTCCCTGTTTTAATTAATTTGTGGCAAGATTGGAATCAGGTCACAACGTACTCCAATAGGCAAATGAGATGCTGGGAAACATACTTGTGGGAAGATACCAAATTATTAGCCACTTGAGTGGTGGGGGATTTGGTGAAACCTTTGTGGCTTGTGATACTCACCTGCCTGGTTTACCTCAGTGTGTAGTCAAGAAACTCAAACCCCAAGCCACTGACCCAGTAAACTTAGAGATCGCTAGGCGTTTATTTGATACTGAAGCGCAAGTTTTGTATAAGCTGGGTATACACGATCGCATTCCCCAACTTTTGGCGTACTTTGAAGAAAATGCCGAATTTTATTTAGTACAGGAATTTATCCCCGGTCATGACCTCAGCCAAGAGTTAACGCCAGGAAAAATATTCAGTCAAGCTGAGGTTACTTCTCTAATTCAAGAAATTTTGTCAATTTTAGAATTTGTCCACGAACAAAAGGTGATTCACCGTGATGTGAACCCGCAAAATTTATTGAGAAGGGAGGAAGATGGTAAATTAATTTTGATTGACTTTGGTGCAGTGAAGCAAATCGCCACTCAGGTAATTAATACTGAACGTCAAACTAAATCAACCGTTGCTATCGGTACTCCTGGATATTTACCCAGCGAACAAGCCCAAGGAACACCAAAATTTAGCAGTGATATCTATGCGGTGGGTATAATCGCCATTCAAGCCCTCACCGGGTTATCACCAAACCAGTTAGAAATAGATATTGATAGCAATGAAATTAGTTGGGAACATTACACCACTGTTGCTTCAGAATTTGCTGAATTTATTAATAAAATGGTGTGTTATGATTTCCGCCAGCGCTATGTTTCGGCAACTGTGGCATTGGAGAAACTGCAAGAATTAATGCCACCATCATCTGGAACTATAGTGTTGAGTCCCCCTGTAACGCCAAATTCGGGTTTATCACTTCCACCAGATCCTCTATTTAAACATATAAAATTTCCTAAATATAAGAAACAGATACTGATTAAAGCATCATCGGCAGTTTTGGCGATCGCAGTAACCGGGATATCATCTATATTTATTGTTAATACTATTAATTCTAATAACGCCATTGCATTATCTGAAAAAGCCAGCACACTGTTGGCATTACAGCGCTATCAAGATGCCCTAGCCGCTTATCAGGAGTCAGTGAGTATTAGTCCAGATTTCGTTGTGGGATGGAGTGGTCAAGGTAAAACATTAACTGAGTTGAAAAAGTACGAGGAAGCACTAGCCGCTTATGATGAAGCTATTCAAATTCAACCAGATTATGTAGAAGCATGGACTGGACGAGGTTTTGTATTGCGAAATTTACAGCGCTATCCAGAGGCGATCGCATCTTTTGATCAAGCATTACAATTAGATAATAATTCTCCAGAAGTCTGGTACGCTAAAGGAGAAATATTTAGCACTTTACAGCAATATAATAACGCTATTCAAGCTTATGAAAAAGCGCTAGAAATTAAACCAAATTATTACGAAGCCTGGTATAAACAGGGGCTAGCATTCCACAGCTTAAAGCAATATGATGAGGCAGTTACAGCCTATGATAAAGCTATTGACTTTAAGCCAGATTATGGACAGGCTTGGTATAGTCTCGGCAATTCTTTATTCAATTTAAATCGGTTTGATCAGGCTTTAAAAGCCTATGATAAAGCAGTACAATACAGACCAGATTTTTACCCAGCTTGGTTTTCCAGAAGTAATATTCTAATTATTTTACGCCGCTATCCCCAAGCCATTGAATCTTATGATCAAGCAATTAAACGTAATAATAAGGATTATCAAGCATGGTACAGCCGTGGTTGGGCATTGCACCAAAGCCAGCGTTATGAAGAAGCAGTACAATCTTATAATAAAGCCGCAGCTATCAAAGGAAATGATTATCAGATTTGGTATAACTTAGGAAATTCTCAATATATTTTACAGAAATATCCAGAAGCCATTAAATCTTACAATAAAGCGATTCGTTATCAACCCAATCACTCCGAAAGTTGGTATAGCAAAGGAAATGCTTTATTTAATTTGCAAAAATTTGAAGAAGCCATTACATTTTATGATCAGGCTATAAAATATAAGCCGAATTATCGAGAAGCAATTAAAGCTCGTAACGAAGCCCAAAGCCAGTTACCACCAGAAGAATCACAGTTTATAATAGTCCCAACCATCCCCAAGTCAGAAAACTAATAGAGACGTTATTAGGACTTACGCAACAATTGCCAAAAATATTGATTTATCTAACCGCCAAGCCGCCAAGAACGCCAAGAAAACGTAGATTATGCGTAAGTCCTAGTTATATCTAAAGCTGCACAGAATCATATAATCCATTAATTCATCCATCTTCATCTGCGTCCATCCGCGTTCATCTGCGTTCAATTATTCTATGCAGCTTCAACTTCATGATATTACATAAAACGCCTCTAAAATTCATTCTAGCGAATATTCACCTCTTGCAGATGATTTTCTGGATGAAAATTCCCAGTTGTATTACTTGGCAAATTTAAAGCCATACTTTGACTTTGCAGTTGTTGTTTTTTAGTATATTCATTGAGTTTCACCTGAGCATGAGCGTAAACGGGAGTATTTTTCGGAATTTTACGCAGAAATTTCACAGCACTATGAAAGTCACCAATTGATGCTTTCATTTGAGCATTATATAGGAAATAAGCCGCTCTAATTTGCCGCTTTTCATTGTACTCAGCCAGTTTTTCTTGAACTAAAGCACCCGCAGAACTTTCTGGGGGAATTTGACTGAGATATTCGATAGCAGTGGAAAATTCTCTAGCTATGGCTTTTTCGTAAGCTTGTGATAATAAATTTTGTGTTTCTGTGTCGATGTTAACTTGTGCTTCCTGTACGAGTTGATCTAGTTTGGATTGCCAATATAAAATATCTGGTAATTTCGGTGCAACATCCAAAACATCTGACCATCTACGCTCATTTAAAGCTTGTTCAGCGATTTTGTATTGTTCAGCTGCCATTTGCCATTGTTGTTCCCATTCTTCGATGATGGCTTGAGCTTCTGGATAAACATTACTATAAGCAGGAATTGATTTAACCAAAGCCAGAGCTTTTTCTAAATCTCCGGTTTGATATTCTTCTGTAGCTTTATATAAAGTTTCAGTTTCTGAATAAGCGGGAGAATTATTCGTGACGGAATATATTCCTAATCCCATTAATAAAGAATTAGCCGCTAAACCGACTTTCATTCCTGTCATTAATGGGGATAATTGTCCAGATTTGAATTGTTTTCCTATGGAATTACTTTTAACGCTGGGTTGTATTTTACTTTCCCGCACCATTTGCTGAAGTACGTACAATACTTCATCAGCAGACTCAAACCGCGCTTGGTAATCATAGCGAATCATTTGACTGAGAACAGCAGCTAAATAATCATCAACTGATATATCCTGAGTACGCCAAATAACCTCACGAGTTTGAGGATCTACTTTTAATTGCAGTGGTTCTATTCCTGTTAAAGCCTTAATGCCAATCATACCCACAGCATAAATATCACTGTTCAGCTGTGTTTGTCCAATAAATTGTTCTGGTGCTATGTATCCTAGTGAATTTATGGGAATGCGATCAATAGGTAATTCCTCATATTGATCTTGATCAATAGTCTGTATAAAACTAAAGTCAGTTAAAACAAACTTACCAGTCAGAGTATGTCTGATCAAGTTTTCTGGTTTAATATCACAATGGATAACACCTTGAGAGTGAATAAATTTGACAATATTTAAGATATCTTCTAATAATTCTACGACTTCAGTTTCATTCCAAATACATCCCCAATATTGGTTAACGGGTAATTCTGTAGTTAAGGAGTGTCCTTCGATCAACTCTTGTACTAGATAGAATTGCTCATTTTCTTCAAAACAGGTGATTAATTGGGGGATTTGATCATGACTTCCGAGAAGATCAAGAGTTACTGTTTCTGTCAGAAAGGATAATCTTAAGCTGTCTAATTCGCTGGGGGAAAGATTGCTAGTATCCAGGTTTTTAATCACACATTTGGTTTTGTCTGGGTGATTCCGGTCTACAGCGATGTATTTCTCTCCGAATACACCTTCACCTAGACTTTGGACGATTTCATAATGTCCTTGTAGTACTTTACCGATCATGTGATAGTTCATAAGCTGGTTACTTAAGAAGTCCTCATAATAGATTTCTGTAAATTACCAGTGTGTTCCGGAAGGCTGGAAAATAAATTGCTGTAGTGTCAATGACTGAAACTAACTTTTGGGTTCTTGATCTGCTTCGGTAACTTCGGCGTTATTTGTTAATGGCTTGACGACGCGGGCGATCGCCTCTTGAATAAAAGTCTGAATAAATTCATCTCGGCGATTTAACTTAAATTGTTCTTTAACTACTTCAGTCATTCCACCATCACCCCAGTCTTGGTCATGGCGAAAATATTCGATAAAACTTTTACCTGCAATGCGCGTTAAATATGCTGCTGTTACACCTTGAATTGCCCTTCCAATTACAAAAGTAGCAACATGAAATTGCAAGGCTGTAGATATTAATTGAATTGCGCCTTTAACTATTCCTAAACTAGCGATGGTTTTAGCTAAGGAAAGAGCTAATTCTTTACCTCGTTCCATGTTCAGTTCACAACCGTAAACTCTGCCAATTTCCACTACCATTTGAGCATTGACAGCTGCGGTTGCGAGTAGGTCTACAACTGGGAGGGGGGTGACTGATACGACACCAGCCCCAATCCACTGAAAGCGATCCACGATTTTATCGGCTTGACGGCGACGTTGCACATCAATCAAATTGCGGGCTTCTTCTCCTAAGCGTAGGGATTGGAGAAGAATATTATCTGCTACCAAATCCTCACCCTCAGCCCGTAAAATTGCCGCCATGCGCCGTAGTAAAGGGATGATATCGGGTTCTGGGTGGAAGGTTTCCCCTGTTTCTAGTTGTGCAGATTGGGGATTTGCGGCGATCGCCACCACATCATTAGCAGCAATAAATCCCCCTACCCGTTGACGTAAGCGGGCAATAATTGATTCTTGATCGACATCTGTGTATAAATCAGTTTTATTGAGAATTAAGAGCGATCGCTTACCAATTTCCGCCAAACTGCGTAACGGTTCATATTCCGAACGGCGCAAATCATTATCCACCACAAACAACAATAAATCGGCGGAAGTTGCCAATTCTCGCGCTAATTGTTCCCGTTCCGTTCCTTCCACCCCAGCCTCTAAAATCCCCGGCGTATCCGTAATTAAAATTTTCCGTTCCAACCCCTTCAACCGCAAACAATAGGTTTCCCCCGCCTGGGTAGTTCCCATTGGGGAATTTACCTCACCCACCATCCGCCCCATAATGGCATTCACCAGAGAAGTTTTTCCTGCACTTCCCGTCCCAAATACCACTACTTGAATTTCACCCCGTGCCAGATTTACTTCAATTTCCCGCGATTTACTTAATAAAGCCTGTCGCGTGACTTCATCTTGAATTTGCGCTACCTGTTGCTTCACAGCCTTGAGAGTTGTAGAAGCTGCATCAGACTTAGCGGCGGGAATTTCTGCGGCTGTAACTCGTCGGCGTTGGCGACCGGATCTCTTTTCCCCACCTTGTAAAATCAATACATAATAAACAAAAGCTACAACCAAGCCCCCAATTAATAAAACCAGCAACAGCAACAGCAAATTGCCCAGCAGTGGAGAATAAGACAACTGCCAGTACAGCCGAGACAGGGAGTCAATCAGCCAGAGGCTTAATCCTAAAATGACGATTAAACCAACAATTAGTGTAACTAGGCGCGACAGAGGCATGGATGGCACAATTAGTTACTCGATTTGAATGGGCTAATGTTTCTCATATTAGTGTTTTCTGGAGTATTCGGGATTTTTTAGGAATTAAGATTAAACGAACCGCAGAGGCGCAGAGGACACAGAGAAATCAAGAAGTCAGAGGAATATTTTGTTTAGGTTCAGGACTTATGCAACAATTGCCAAAAATCTTGATTTATCGTTCGCGTAGCGTGCGCGAAGCGCATACCGCCAAGAACGCCAAGAAAACGTAGATTATGCGTAAGTAATAAGGTTATGGGATGTATTTTTAATTGGGAAGTCTCTAAAGAGGGATAAAAAGCAGGGAAAGGGAGTGAATTAGAAATTTTTCCTCTTCTCCCCTGCACCCTGCCCCCCTGCCTCTTCTGCTATCTGTCTACAGATCCCATGATCACGTCAACACTACCGAGAATGACGACAATATCTGCAACCTTCATCCCTCGTAAGAGTTCGGGGACAATTTGCAGGTTGTTGAAATCAGCAGCGCGAATTTTCCAACGCCAAGGGAAGCCATTATCATCACCAACGAGGTAAATTCCTAGTTCACCTTTGCCGCTTTCTACACGAGAATAGATTTCACCTTTGGGCATTTTAAAGGTGGGGGCAACTTTTTTGCCGATGTATTGGTAATCAAAGGCATCCCACTCGGATTTTTTACCCGCCGCCATTCGCTTGGCTTCGAGGTTTTCGTAGGGGCCTCCAGGTAGTCCTTGAATGGCTTGGCGAATAATTTTGACAGATTCGCGCATTTCCCGCATCCGCACCATATAACGGGCTAAACAATCGCCGGCGGTTTCCCACTGCACATCCCAGTCGAAATCGTCGTAACATTCGTAGTGGTCAACTTTCCGCAAGTCCCATTTCACGCCGGAACCGCGTAACATGGGGCCAGATAATCCCCAGTTGATGGCTTGTTCGCGGGTGATAGTCCCAATACCTTCAATCCGACGGCGAAAGATGGGGTTATTAGTTACCAAACGTTCGTACTCGTCAACTTTGGGTAGGAAGTAATCACAGAAATCTAAGCATTTATCTACCCAGCCATAGGGTAAGTCTACTGCTACGCCACCAACTCGGAAGTAGTTATGATTTACCATGCGGTATCCGGTGGCTGCTTCCCACAGGTCATAAATCATTTCCCGTTCTCGGAATTGGTAGAAGAAGGGAGTTTGTGCGCCTACGTCGGCGAGAAAGGGGCCAAACCAGAGTAAGTGGTTAGCAATGCGGTTGAGTTCCAGCATGATGACGCGAATGTAGCTGGCGCGTTTGGGAACGGTGATACCTGCTAGCTGTTCCGGGGCGTTAACGGTGACTGCTTCGTTAAACATCCCGGCTGCGTAGTCCCACCGACTCACATAGGGGACGTACATTACAGTAGTCCGGTTTTCGGCAATTTTTTCCATTCCCCGGTGCAGATAGCCAATTACCGGTTCACAATCAACGACATCTTCGCCATCCAATGTGACAATTAACCGCAAAACCCCGTGCATTGAGGGGTGGTGTGGCCCCATATTCAGCACCATTGGTTCGGTGCGGGTTTCTAGTTTTGCCATAGGTTCCTTGTTCTCCCGTTATGAAAATTTCAAGTTGAACTGCATAATGCCCACCAGACTCGATTAATCCTGTCTGCCAAAATCAGGTAGGGGAAATATTTTTGATTAGTCGCTTGAGCAGCGTCTACATCTATTGCCCGTACAGGAGTATGTTGGAGAGGAGTGGCAGCAAAGAGATTTTACTTGCTGTTTTATTTTGTTTCACTTCTTCAACTATTATATGGAGCTTGAGATTGAGGGAATTGTAGGCGCTGAATTTCTTCATGTGCCAGTTTTAAGCCAGGAGGTGGTTGCAGGGTTGGCGATACGCCCCGGCGGTCATTATTTGGATGCAACGGTGGGTGGTGGTGGTCATAGTCGCCTGATTTTAGAGGCTGCAAAGGATGTGCGGCTCACGGCTATTGACCAGGATGAGGATGCTTTAGTGGCGGCGCAAAAGCATTTAGCTGAGTTTGGTGAGCGGGTGGAGTTTATTTCTAGCAATTTTTCGGCTTATAAATATACTCCTAACACTTTCGATGGTATTTTAGCTGATTTAGGTGTGAGTTCTTACCATTTAGACCAGCCAGAACGGGGTTTTAGCTTTCGTCATGCTGCGAATTTGGATATGCGTATGGATCAGCGCCAGTCTTTAACTGCTGCTGATGTGATTAATGAGTGGGATGAGAGGGAGTTAGCGGATATTTTCTTTAAATATGGTGAGGAAAGACTATCGCGGCGGATTGCACGACGAATTGTGGAAAGACGACCTTTTGAAAGTACTACGGAATTGGCTGAGGCGATCGCCTATGCTGTCCCCCGTCAATATCGTTATGGTCGGATTCATCCAGCTACGCGGGTGTTTCAAGCTTTGCGAATTGTGGTCAATGATGAGTTAAAGGCTTTGGAAACTTTTTTAGATCAAGCCCCTAACGCTCTGCTTCCTGGTGGACGCATTGCCATTATCAGTTTTCACAGCCTGGAAGACCGCCCAGTAAAACATGGTTTACGTAATTCTCCTTTAGTAAAGGTCTTGACAAAAAAGCCAATAACTGCTCAAGAGGAAGAATTAGCAGGGAATCCGCGATCGCGCTCCGCCAAGTTGAGGATAGCCGAAAAAATCACCATCGACTCATAGATTAGGGAGGATTCCTATGGATACTATTTAAAAGACTTTGGCAATTTTCCGTTACATTTTTTAAAATGTCTGTTACATTGCTTAACAGGGGAAAGAAAAACCCGTACTAATTCCTACCTAGAGTGTTAAGCATGAAAAGCACAACCGCAACCACCACAACAGCAACAGAAAACCGCAACGCTTGGAATTGGGGATTCACCACCCAAACCGAAAACTGGAACGGTCGTCTAGCAATGATTGGTTTTGTTGCAGCAGCTTTAATCGAAGTTTTTTCTGGTCAAGGTTTCCTTCACTTCTGGGGTATTCTCTAATATTTAAGTTTCCGTCCCGACCCTAATATGATTGAGCCACAGAAGGTTAACAGGTGTTAACCTTTTTTGGTGTTATACCAATGATTTGTGAGGCTGCATATTATTTTTACCTCCCCTACACTAGAAAAATCTCCTTCCCTCCTCCCTTGCGGGAAGGGTTAGGGAGAAATTATTTTTATGCATCTTTATCAGGACTTACGCAAAATTATGAAAAAACGAACCACGTTCGCGTAGCGTCTCCCCCTGGGAGAAGGACACAAAGGACACGTTAGCGCAGCGTCTCCCCTTGGGAGAAGTAAAGAGGGTTTCAGAGAGTTCTTGCGTAAGTCCTATTTATATGAAATCGGTGTTAGTACTTTGGGAATCAAGAGACAATAATTGCCCACATACTAATCCCTAAACCGATAGCTGCTAAATGTTGCCAAAGGAGCGATCGCACAGGTTGACGGGCAATTTTTTGAGTTAAAATCATCGTGCATAATACTGAGAAAATCAGAGTCGCACCTTGCAAAAAGCCAATCACAGCCGGATGAGCAACCAAAATTGGTAACTGTTCCCCATTTAAACCAAAAGTAGCCAAAAATACTGGTAAAATTCGTCCACCTTCACCCAAACCCAAACGCAGATAATGAGCTAAGTTACCCCCCAGTACCAATGGTAAGTAACCATAGGTAAGTTCTAGAAATGGTCGTGGTTTGCGCCCAAACTTAGTTAACTGCATTAAGCCATAAGCTGCAAAAATTACAGCCGTGGGGATGATTAAAGTCAGTAGAGAAAATCCCAAATGCTGCCAAAACAAACTTAAATCCAGAGGTAAATCTAACCAAGCTTGTAACTCTGGTAAGCGATGTAAATACACTCCACCCAGTAGCAAAAATAATAACGCCACTTCATAGCTATGGGGTGTATGAGTTGTCCATAATTCAATGGCTGGGGGACGTAAATTAAACTCAACGGAACGATGGGGACAAGCTTTCAGACAAGTCATACATAATACACAGTCTTTATTATCTTGCAACTGCGCCGGGTGAGAATATAAGGGACAGCCATTAGTTTCCAGACCTTCGCCCTTTTCGGGACCACCTTTGTAACACTGATAGGTAGTGCAGGAAGCCGAACAGATACCTTGCTGCGCCCGGAGTTCGGTCATTGAGAGTTTGGCAAATAAACCGTTCATCCCCCCAATGGGACAAAGATAGCGACACCAAAACCGCCGCTCAAAAATAGCTGAGAAAATCATCGCCCCAGCCGTAATTAACAGTAGTAAACAAGCGGAAAGGTAAGCAGTATTTTGTAAATCCCAGAGTTCTTCCCAGAGGAAAATCAGGGTAAAGAGTGCAAATAAAAACCATCCGCCCCATTTTTCGGCTTGTTGTCTCGGCCAGCCTTTGAGTTTTCGAGGAAACAGCCATAGGGAAAGTTTTTGCGTAATTTCCCCATAGATCATAAACGGACAGACAGAACACCAGATCCGACCTAAGAAGGGAAAGAGAAGCAGAAAGAAAGGCCACCACCAAGCCCAAAATAAATTTAAACCAAAATTGCGATCGCGTGTTTGCGGTCCAATGAATAAAATGGCGATCATCGCCGCAAACCCCACCACAGTCACACCATAATTAATCCGGTCTGGCCACCAAGGACTCCGCAGAAATTTCCGTAACCCAGGATAAGCATTCAAAAGATTGAAACGTAATTGCTTTTTCTGGGTTTGGGCTGACCAAAATATTTCTTCTGTTAACTCTCGTCCATCTCCTACCTGTACAATAGCCCGTTCTACAATATTTTTTAACTCCTTGAGATTACCGGGGAAATCGTAAGATTGTAAGCGGCGCACAGCTTCGGGGGTAATATGCGGTTTAGTAAGACCCTTCCCCCGAATATAAAGGCTAGTGTAATATTCTACTTGGGCTTGAATATCTGTTTTCCGTACCCGTAGAGGTGGAACTTTAATGATATTACCAACGCACCGTTCAATATCCGATTGAGTTTTTTCGGAAACAATGATCACGCGGGCTTGACAAGAACGAGGTTCAGCAGGTGGTTCTCCCGAACGAGTTAGAGGAGTATATTTACCTGTTTCTAGCAACTGGGTTACAGGGGGTAATAATACAGGCGGTAATTCTTGAATATTGTTAAAAACAATAGTTCCTTTCCCTACCCATTCTAAGAGTCCTGGCTTACCACCAGCGCGGCCGAATAAATCCATACCACTAGTTTGGAGAATCCCACAGTTGACCTTAATTATCGGTTCTTGTCTTTTGGGTGAACCGTAGTGAATTAGGGCGGCGATATTATCTTTTTCTAGACCTGGTTCCCCAAAAATTTCTACAGACTGGCTGTTAGTTGCAGCTGCTCTAATTTGCTCTCGCAGACGCACCGCATAGCGACTTGTACCGACAATTCCGCGTTGGGCTTTGGTAACCAAATATGGACGTAACGCTACAGCACGTTCCTGTTCATAGCCCAGTGCAGATGTTACCTCTGCTAATTCTTGAGCTAGTAAACGGGAAAAAACCTGAGCAATTTCGGGGTATTGGGCAACTAATGACTGAAATTGAGCAGCAGATATCACCCACAGGTGGCATTCCGTGACAGTGGTAATTGTACTAGGAGTTAACTGATCTAACAGCAATTCTTTGAGTAGAATAATCGCCCCAGGAAGAAAGCCACAGGCTAATGCTGAGTTATCTTTATTAGTAGTGTTGCTTTCCAGTTGCCCTTGTTGGAGAATATAAAGCGTTTCTGGGGAAGTACCTTCAGTAATTAAATTACTTTTAGGTGGAAAAACTTTGACCGAAATCACTTGCGCGATCGCATCTAGTACCGGAGGTGAGAGAATTCCTAGAGGAGTGCGTTCTTGTAGCCATATAACCGTTTCTGGAGATGTCATCATATATTCTCCCTGCGGGTTCCTTGATAAAGGGATGATCGTTGATCAGGATTTGTAAATGCCTTTATTTTTATGAGGTTTTATTATTCTACCTGCGGTGTGTTTCACTCACATTAGTTAATCTCCCTCCAAAAATGCATTTAGTATCAGCATACTAAGCGTTTACAACGAATGGTGGGTGGAAATCAATCAATGAGATGGTTTTTTTATCTGTATTGACTGATCATAGTTGTGTCTAAGTTATTTTAGATTAAGTATATATAGAAACAGCCAAGGAGGTTAGAACATAAACTGATAATAAAACCAAGACACCAAGAGGGTCTTAACCGAGTCCCCAGCTATAGATGAGGAATTGGTATTACCTGCTCACAAATACTAAAGATATTCTAGAAAATAGAGCTTGAAAATCAGATTAATTGACCAATGTTTTTCCAGCCAGAATTCGTAGCTATGAAAATTGAAGGATAAGCAATGCCAGTAAATGAACGGGAACGAATACGCCACCTGTTGGTGGTCCAAGACTTGGAAAAGAAGCAGACTATCCCGCTTCAGGAGACTACTTATTCACTGGGAAGACATCGTAAAAACTCTATTGTCCTCAATTCACCTTCCGTATCCAGGCAACATGCAATTTTATTGCGGGTAACTATTCCAGAAACTGACCAATATAGTTTTCGGATTATAGATGGTAATTTTTCCGGCAGGGGTAGTAGTAATGGTTTATTAATCAATGGGAATAAATGCTTCTCACATCACCTCAAGCATGGGGACACCGTTGTATTTGGAGATTTTCAAGCCCAAGCTCAATATTATGCAGTTTCTAACCTTTCAGATCAAGAATTTTTAGCTTCTTGTCAGGCTACAGACCTATCTCATTTACTGGAAGAACAAGGGAACTCTGTTAGTCATCTTCAAACTTTATTAATTGATCCTGATGACGAAAGAATTAATGATACAGCCTTAGCTCGACTAGCTTCTTTCCCGGAATTGATCCCTAACCCCATTATTGAGATGGATTTAAAGGGGAAAGTAACTTATCTCAATCCAGCAGCCTACGTGGAATTTCCCGAACTCAAAAGAATAGGCAAAAACCATCCTGTCCTGAGAGACTTAATGACTTTAGTTCTTAATCATCAGGAAAATCCTTTTCTGCGGGAGATCCAAGTTGGTGAAAAATTTTTTGAACAATCAGTACATTTTCTCCCAGAGAGTTATTTAATTAGAACCTTTATTGCTAGGGATATTACAGCGCAAAAACAAGCTGAATTCGAGCTTCAGCAACGCGATCGCCTACTACAGGCAGTTGCTGAAGCAGCTAATAACTTACTGGTGGAAATGAACTATGAAATCGCCATTGACAAAGCCTTAGCTGTGCTAGGGGAAGCTGCTAGAGTAGATCGGGTCTATCTTTTTACCAACCATATTCATTCAGTTACAGCAGAAACGCTAGTTAGTCTGGAGTGTGAATGGACAAACATTAACACCGGGTCATCCCTTCAAAACTGGCAGAATCGGACTTATCAATCTCCTGAATTAAAACGTTGGTATGATCTTCTCTCTAGTGGACAACCTATTAAAGGAATAACCAGAGAATTTCCACCAGGCGAGCAAGAATTACTCACCAAAGAAGGCATCAAATCTTTGCTGTTATTACCCCTGCGGCTAGAGGAACAATTTTCTGGTTTTCTAGGCTTGGCAGATTGTTCAACAGAGCGCCTGTGGTCAAAACATGAAGAATCTACATTGTTGACAATGGCAGCTAGTATTACTGCTGTTTGGCAGCGTCAGCAAGTGGAAGAGAAAATCCGGTTTCAGGCTCTTCACGATCTCTTAACTGGATTACCCAATCGGCTGTTATTTAATGAGGTGCTAGAGAAGGCCTTACCCAATGCGCTGCGTAGTGGTGAAAGTTTAGCTGTAATGTTTGTGGATTTAGATCGTTTCAAAGTTATCAATGACACACTGGGTCACACAGTGGGAGACCGATTGTTACAAGAAGTAGCTCAAAGATTCAAAGATTCCCTCAGAAGTGGGGATACGATCGCTCGTTGGGGAGGTGATGAATTTACAATCTTACTACCCCAAGTAAATTATCTGGAAGAGGTTTCCCAAGTCGCAGAGAGAATTTTAGTCTCCTTAGAGAATGTATTTTATCTGCATGAACATGAACTTCATATCAGTGCGAGTATCGGTATTGCCCTACTAAATAAACACAGTGCTGATGCCGAAACTTTAATTCAGCACGCCGATACTGCTTTATATTATGCCAAGGATAAGGGTAGAAATAATTACCAGTTCTACACCAACACCTTAAATACCAAAACTCCTGAGATTTTGACTTTCGAGAAGAGCTTACGCTATGCCCTAGAAAGGAAAGAATTAAAGGTATATTATCAGCCAAAAATTAATATTATTACTAGGAAAGTTACTGGTATGGAGGCGTTATTGCGTTGGGAGCATCCAGAAATGGGACTCATAGCACCCAATGTTTTCATTCCAATAGCTGAGGAAAGTGGGTTAATTATCCCTATTGGTGAATGGGTATTACGCACAGCCTGTCTTCAGAATCAAGTTTGGCAGCAAGCGGGATTCTCTCCCGTGACAATCTCTGTAAATTTATCTCCGAAACAGTTTCACCAACCGCAATTAGTGAATATGGTAGCTAGTATTCTAGAGCAGACAGGTTTAGCAGCGCAATTTTTAGATTTAGAAATTACAGAAACTACAGCTATTGAAGATTTAGAGTTTAGTAAAACTGTGTTGCAAAATTTAGCAGAGATGGGGGTTAATCTTTCCATTGATGACTTTGGTACTGGTCATTCTTCCCTCTCCCGCTTACAAACATTACCATTTCACAATTTAAAAATTGATAAATCTTTTATCCAGGAGTTGACAAAAGATATAAAAGTTACTCATATTGTTCAGGCGATCGTTAATTTGGGGCAGAGTTTGGGATTGAGATTAACCGCCGAAGGTGTAGAGAAACAAGAGGAACTGGATTTCTTGGCATTGATAAACTGTGAGGATGTCCAGGGTTTTCTTTTCCATAAGGCGCTTTCAGCAACTAAGGCTACAGAAATTTTGCAACTTGAACAGAAGAATCTTTGACATACTCCCAGCCCCAGAAGGGACAGGGATTCTAGGATACTGGCGGAAAATGCGGACTCAAGCCCGTCTAACTTTTCCTCTCCTACTGGAAAATGCCCTCACCAGTTGGATTATTCCAAACTA
>NZ_JAYGHG010000053.1:0-17860 GCF_034931085.1 Nodularia harveyana UHCC-0300
GGGCATAGTCGCCATAGGGCATTGGGAGACTTTAAACGGACATGGAGGGACGATAAGACCACTTGTGGCGTGTTCCAGCGAAGTGTCAAGGAATCCTCGCTTCTTTAGGACGAGGAGGTATGTCAAAGAACCTTTGTAGAGATGTGTATCAGTCATCCATCAACCGTCTTTAGTCATTAGCACTGAAGATAAGGCTGTTAATAGGCTTTGGTTATCTGAGTCGGAACGGACAGCTACTCGGAAATAGCGATCGCCTAATTCTGGAAAACTCAGACAATCACGGATTAAAATTTGATGATGCTGGAGTAATTGTTGCTGTAATTGCAAACTAGACTGCTGTGATTTCACTAGTAGGAAATTAGCTGCGCCTTCTAGGGGATGCAAACCGGGAATTGAGGCTAAACCTTGAAAAAGTTGTTTTCGTGTCGGTGCTAGCCATTTCCAGGTGAGTTGTTGAAATTCTTCGTCAAGGATAGCTGCGATGGCCGCCGCCGCCGCTAGGGTGTTGACTGGCCAGGGGTCGCGCCACTTTTGCCATTGAGAAAGACGGTCAGGATGGGCGATCGCATATCCTAATCTTAGTCCTGGCAGACTGTAAAATTTGGTGAGCGATCGCAATACTACTAAATTCGGATATTCCTGCACCATCCCAATCAAGCTTTGTTCGGCATCAGGAGGCACAAAATCCATAAACGCCTCATCCACCACCACCAAAGCGTATTCCTCCAAATAAGGCAAAATCTCCTCACGTGAGAATAACCTCCCCGTCGGGTTGTGAGGATTATTTAGCAATAAACCAGAATGTGCAGGAGAAAGAAGAAGCAGGGGGGCAGGGGGCAGGGCGCAGGGGGGAAGAGACTTTTCCATCCCAGTTTCCAGTCCCTGGAGATTGACCGCAGCCGAAGTGCCACTCCCTAAAGAAAGGGGAAACTCCAGAATTTTAGCGTTTTCTGCCGTGAGTGTCCGGTAATAGTCGCCAAAGGCTGGAGTAATTAAAGTTGTTGCGGATAACTTTGCTAACTCTTTACCTGCTAAAGTCAGCAATTCTGCCGAACCATTACCAGGAAGAATCCACTCAGAAGGTAGTTGGTGAAAGCGACCCAGAGCAAGTTTTAGCTCACTGTAGTCTGGGTCTGGATAGTGCTTAAGATTACCTACTTGGGAATAAATAGCTGCGATCGCACTCTGTGGTGGCCCCAAAGGACTGATGCTGGCAGAAAAATCCACAATAGCTTCAGGTGAACAGCCAGCTAGTGCTGCTGCCCAGGCTAAATTTCCGCCGTGAACTGGTTGCCGCATCAATAAGAGGTTCCCTACAAAGTGATCTATTCTTTTGGTTCTTTTGGTTCTTTTGGGGGTGCAACCTTTTCTCTAAACAGCTTACCAGCAGAGAAAGCTGGAACCCTGGTAGCAGGAATTTCCATCTTTTCATTGGTTTTGGGGTTACGACCTTCACGAGCCTTGCGTTCGCGTGATTCAAAGGAACCAAAACCTACTAGCGTTACCTTATCGCCGGAAGAAACAGCCTCGATAATCGTTTCCAAAGCCGCAGTTAACACAAGATCAGCTTGTTTTTTAGTAACACCAGCCTTTTCCGACACAGCATCAACTAATTCACCCTTGTTCATATCAAACTCCTTGATGTTTACTTGAGATTCTCTACTGTTACACCATCTGGTATTTTTAATTAATTCTCTGTTTGGAGAATTATAAAAGTTGTCCTCTGGGAGGATTTCCATAAAAAATGGCTGCACATCCCATCGGCTCGACTTTTCAATGAATCATTCTAAAGCGTTGTAGCCAGAAGTGGATAGATGAAACCATTAATTTATATAGATTTGAGGATTTTTTATGATTTTTCAGTGATTTTTTTCGCTAAATTATACATAAAAATAGAAAAATACTGAATAAATGACCTGAATCTAAAATTCTCAGTTCTAATTTTTCATCTTCAAATCAAGAGATAAAATCAAAATCGGCGGTGAGAAATCGTAATCCATACAGACAAAATTCAAATCTCGAATTTCCTCTTAGTCCGCGCAGACTGACCGAGTTTGTCTAGGTGCGATTTCTCATCGCCAGGACTAATTATTGTCTTGGCGCACTCAAACCACGACGCTCAAGCATTTGCCGTACATCTGGGCTGGGGGTGTAGTTATACCCATAAGCAGAGTTCTCAGAATCATCCATAACTTGAGGCGTGAGTAGCACAATCACCTCATTACGCTCATTTTGTCTGTTTGTGCTTCTAAACAGCGAACCAATTAAAGGAAGATCACCCAAGATAGGAATCTTAGATACATTCGTGCGATCTGTATCTTGAATAATGCCAGAAAGAATTAGTGTCTGACCATCTCGCAGACGAACCAAACCAGAATTTAGAGACCGCTCAGATACTAAAAAGATTTGTTGATTACCACCACTACCAACATTAATGCTAGCTGGAGCCACAGGTGCTTTAACTACAGGAGCCACAGATAGAGAAACAAAACCGTTATCATCAATCCGCTCAACTTTGACTGCTAAAGTTAAACCTACTTGCTCCTTTTCAGCCGTAATGGTTTCTGTAGCCAGATTGGTATCACGAACTATTTCCCTGGTGATGTTACCAATTACTTCCTGTGTTAAGTTCACATTCGCTGTTTGACCTTCTTGCACAATTAAGGTCGGGTCAGTCAAAATTTTAGCGTTACCATTTGTGATTTGAGCTTGCAAACTAGCTAGGAGACGTTTGGGGAATTGATATAAACTAGGTAAACCAAATTCATAAGTATCTGGAGTTGCAGGAGTAGTTTGAGGTACTAACCTAAAGCTAGTAGGTTCACCTGTATTAGGATCAATTGAACTTGGCACAATTTCAAATGTAGTTGTTCCTGGCCTTCCGGGAGTAAAATCTGTGATCCCAGGTTGTGTGGGATTCCCATTTGGATCTAAAGGTGGACTAGCCGATGGCCTACCAGTTCTGGGGTCAAAAAAACCATCCCTCAAAAATGGTGTTCCATCAAGAGGATTACCAATTATTGGTGTTTCAGTTACACTGTTTCTGGCTTCAGTACTAGTAGGTGGTCTAACACCCCCAAAGTTCAGAGATGCCGCACCGCCATCATTTGAAAAGAAGTTATTACCAACACCAAAGGAAAAACTAGTATTCTGGTCTTGAGTATTTAAGAGATTAACATCAATAATTCTGACATTAACTGCCACTTGACGACGACGAATATCAAGCTGAGTCAGCTGCGCCATTGCCATCTCAACGGTCTTCGGTGTACCAATTAAAGTCAAAGAATTGGTGCGCTCATCTCCTAATGCTTGTAAACCTCTAAGCAACGGCTTTGAATCAATGAAATCAGCCCGTTGAATTTCTAATCTGGTTTCTGTAGTTGTCTGAGTTTGGGTGATGGGGGTAGCTCCCTGACCCACAGGTACAGCATTCACGCTAGTGACTTGTCGTTCCCGGCTGACAGCACTTTCTGCCCCTAAACCAACTAAGTAATTAAGAGCAACTCCCACAGTTACCTGATTGAGTCGCAAACTCCGCATCACTACATCACGAGTACCATTGGGTAGACTAGCTCCGACAAAAATTGTGCGTCCGCTGCGATTCGCCTCTAAACCACTCAAGCGCAAAACGTAGTTAAACACATCTTGCACTGGTTCGTTTTCGATATCTAGGGAGATGGTTTGAGAAGTGGATTGACCTTCAGCATTACCAGATCCAGCACCAGGATTTTTATCAGCTTGCTCATTGTCTACATAAGCCAAGTTCAGCCCCGCCGCACGAGCCAGCAATGATAAAACCTCCCGGACTGGTGCATCCCTTAATACCAATCGGGGAACACGTTCTTGAGTACCTAAGTCAATGGTGCTAGGAGACGCATCTGTATTAGAAACAGCGATATCTCCCACTGGTGGGGCGACGGCTCTGGGTAAAAAAGGAGGTGCTTGATTCCTTGGTTGACTGGGGCTAGCTGCTGGGGCTGGTGTGCCATCAATGGAAATTTTGGGGTTAGGAACCATAACCTCTGGAGTAGAAGCAGAGGGGGTTGCTGTGGAGGCTGTGCTTCCAGAAGAAGTAAAACTGAGAGTAAGTTCATTGGCTTTTCGCACCACAGGTTGATTTGTGGGGATGTTATTACTTCCAGTTACCATTACCCGAATACTATTAGCATCCAGTTGGATAACTTCTACCGTCGCAATTCCCGGAGCCGGGTTATCTTGGCGAAAATTATTCCCTTCAGGTAACCGCAGTTGTGTATTGATAATATCGGAGACTAAAGCATTACCTCTTTTTGTTGTAAAAACTTGGGGACGCGACCCAGAAGAAGTTTGTAAAACAACGCTAATTCCTCCATTAGCTGGATTCAGCTTCACTCCTGTGACTTGAGCAATCTGGGCTGCTGCTGGTTGGGATGCTATAAATACAAAAGCGGCAGCGCCTAATATGGCGCTATTACTGTGAAACTGTTTCACCGTTCATTCCTCACTATAGAAAACACCTGTTCACCAACAATTTTTCAGTAGTATTGTTTTTACTACTCATAACTTTATTTCTTAGTTGCTGCGGCTGCATCAGCCTCCTGCTTATCCCTAGCGGCAATTTCCTCTGGATTAAGTGGCATTAATGCCTGTAGTTCAAAGGTCGTCGTAATGGGTGCTGGCCCTACCCGAATTATGGGTTCTTCGTCTTGTGAGTTGTTAGTCTCTTCAGGAGTCAATTTGGCTTGGTAATTTTTCACTATTAACAAAGGTTGCAAACGTTCAATATTCCGCATAATTGATTGGGTTTGTTCAAAAGTCCCCTCAATTTGCAGCTGAATACTACTGCGTTTCAATTTACCATCGACAGTGGGTCCCAGAGAGCCATCATTAATGGGTTCTGGTGGTTCGGAGTCTGGCTCAAATTTTTGGAGTTTGGCTCTGACTGCATTAGCCGGAACTTGAGCATTACCAGACTCAACTAAACGATTGATATCCAGTAGGAGAGTATCTAAGGTGCTTTCATTGGCAAATAAACTTAAGACCTGGAGGGTTTCTTGCTTGGCGGCGGCTAATTCTGCCTTTACTTGTCCAATTTGCTTAATGCTGGCTTCTTTTGCTTCAACTTCACCTTGTAAGCTATTAACTTGTGTTTGTCGCTGCTGATAGGTATCCCATGCTGGCACGATCATGTTTAGTGCTATGTACCCTGCTCCAGCAACTCCCAATACACCGACGATAATGCCAATCATTTTCGGTGTCAGGGAAATACCAAAAATTACCGGAGCGGGTGCGGTTTCGGAACCGAATTCCCCATTATCATCAAAATTAAAATCTTGACTGAGTGTCATTTGGAAATGACTCCTATTCTTTGCATACTACGAATTCTACTGACTAATCCCACTGAGCCTTTTTGCTCCAATTCTCTGATTAATTCAGAGGCTGGAACCTGACTGACATTGGATTGAATTGTGTATCTTACTACTTGGGGTAGTTTCATTTCCTCTGCACGAGATTGATCGACACCTGGTGGTAATGGTGCATCTACTAAAGTGGCTGTGGCAATTTTGGTTGAGGAAGATTCCAAGAATTGAGACTGTTGCAAAGTCAAGACAAAATCATTGACATCGTTGAAAGAACGAGCAAATCCCTCAATTTCCAATGCTTCAGGCTCATTACTCGCTCGCTCTCCTCGTCTTGGGGAACTAGCTTCCATTTGCGTAATGGTGTCAATTTGTACTGTTTCCGGGATGCGATCGCGGAAATCTTGTAACATAGCAGACCAAGGACGAATTTGGTCAAATACTGTGACTAAACCTTGGGTTTCGGCTTTAACTTGTTTTGTCTCCTCCCGAATTTTGTCAATATTACCAATTTCCACTTCTAATCTCTTGTTTTCTTCCTCTAGTTGCACTATTTGCTGGCTTAATTGATTATTTTTCGCCTCCAAAAACCACCAACCAGCCCCTAAAAACAACGGAATAGCAATACCAACACCTAATCCCACAAATAGAGGTGTTAAATCACCCGCCGGCATTTGCAGTTGGGGTGCTTTTTTAGCCGTGGGTTCGTAACCTGCACGGTCTCTGAGAAAATTAACATCTAAGCTGTACATTTTTTCATACCTCCCGCATTCCTAAACCCAGTACTATCCCTAAACCAGAACGTTCTATCATCGGGTACTTTTCCTCATCAACTTGTAAAGACAAAGAGCCAATGGGGTCAATTTGGGTAGTAGGTAAGCCCAATCTTTGAGTAAAAAACTCATCTAGCTGTTGCAGTCCCCCCCCTGGACCTGCTAGGAAAATCTGCGCCACTTCTAGGTTTTCACTCTGACTGAGGTAAAAATCAATAGAACGGCGCAATTCATCGGTGAGTTCTCCCAAAACTCTCAATAAAGCTGCCATACTGGGATTGACTTCAGTTACTCCAGTTTGTCCACCATCCAGAGGACTGGCAGGAATAACCATTCCTTGTAACAATCCCATATCTCGTGATGTAGGTAAACTCATAGCCCTAGAAAGAGCCATTTGCATTTGATAAGTACCAATTGGCACACTGCGGGAAAATTGCGGTACGCCATTAATTACAATGGCTATTTCAGTACTGTCGAACTCTATATCAACTAATACAGCCGCCTCTTGCAGCCCGAATACTCTTAGTTGATCACGAATTGTCCGCAGCAGGGCAAAACTGTTAATCTCTAAAATATCGACTTGCAATCCTGCCTGTTCAAAAGTATTGAGATAGGCATCAGTTATTTCTTTGCGGGTAGCAACTAACAGCACCTGTACTTTTTCAATGCCGTCGTCGTCAACAAAGTAACCCAGTTTTTGATAATCTACGTCAGCTTCTTCACGAGGATAGGGTAAATACAACCCTGCTTCGTGGTTTAATACCATCTCTCGTAATTCTTTGTTATCTAACTCAGCTGGGACTGGTATAACACGGACGATGGAATCTCTCGCTGGTACACCAGTAGCCACACGGGAGGTTTTAATTTTACTTTCCGCTAGGACTTGCTGAATTAATTCCGCCATTGTAGAAATGTCGATAATTTGACCATCGACAATTACCCCTTCGGGAACGGCTACTGATGTGAGGGATGCTAATTTTAAGCCTTGGCGCTGTTTGCGTAGCTGAACTAAATTCACTCGTTCTGGTGTCAGTTCAATACCCACACCTTTACTAAATTTGCTCAACAGATTATTGAAGCTTTTAACCACAGTTCTGCTCGGTAGATTGCTAGAGATAAAATTTAAATTATACTAATAGAATTTCCTGATGACTAGGTAGCTGATTTAGCCTATAATTCCGACAATTCTCCATAAATTTCTTACCACGAACAAGCGTAATAATACTGCTAAGATGATGCAATTGCGAAAATTCAAACAACTGGCTACTTGGACATTCATTGGGTTATTAACCAGTTGGCTGGTCAGTTGTACTACTGCTAATATTAGTACAAATACACAACAATCTACTTCGGGAGAGGAGACTGTTGAGTTTTGGACAATGCAACTACATCCTCAGTTTACTGATTATTTCCAAAGCCTGATTGCGAATTTTGAGTCCCAAAATTCTAGTATAAAGGTTAACTGGGTGGATATACCTTGGGCGGCGATGGAAAACAAAATTTTAACAGCTGTTTCAGCAAATACCCCTCCTGATGTTGTCAATCTGAATCCAGTTTTTGCTTCCCAACTGGCAGGACGAAATGCGTGGTTAAATTTAGATACGAAAATCTCAAATGCAGAACGTTCCTCCTATCTACCGAATATATGGAAAGCCAGCACTCTCAATGATCAGAGTTTTGGTGTTCCCTGGTACCTCACTACAAGGTTAACTATTTATAACATTGATTTATTAAAACAGGCAGGTATCATTCAACCACCAGCAACCTACGCAGAGTTAGCAGATGTGGCACAGAAAATTAAAGAGAAGACGGGTAAATATGGTTTTTTTGTGACTTTTGCACCACAAGATTCTGGAGAGGTTTTGGAATCATTTGTGCAAATGGGAGTCACGCTAGTGAATACTGAGGGTAAGGCGGCTTTTAATTCTCCAGAAGGTAAAGCGGCGTTTCAATATTGGGTAGATTTGTATAAAAAAGGTTTGTTACCTAGAGAATCTTTAACCCAAGGACATCGCCACGCCATTGATTTATACCAATCTGGACAAACGGCTTTTTTGGCTTCTGGGCCTGAGTTTCTGCGGACTATAGCTAATAATGCACCAGAAATTGCCGCAGTTTCCGCGATCGCACCCCAAGTCACTGGTGATACTGGTAAAAAAAATGTGGCGGTGATGAATGTGGTGATTCCCCGCGCTAGCAAACACCCAGATGCGGCGGTAAAATTTGCTTTATTTCTGACTAATGACGAAAATCAGCTAGCTTTTGCGAAAGCGGCGAATGTCTTACCATCCACAAAAAAAGCCCTGGAAGATAGTTATTTTAAAGATGTTCCTGAAAATGCTTCTACAGTGGAAAAGGCGAGGGTAATTAGTGCGACTCAATTACAAGAAGCTGAGGTTTTAACTCCGACGTTATCAGATTCTAAACGTCTACAAAAAGCGATTTATGAAAATTTGCAAGCAGCAATGTTAGGACAAAAAACTGTCGATCAAGCCTTAGAAGATGCTGCTACAGAATGGAATAATCGGGCGTAAAAAAGGTTTGGGGAGTGTGGGAGGTGTGGGGAGTGTGGGGAGTGTGGGAGGTGTGGGGAGAAAGATTGTCAAAGACCCGATACCCAATTCCCAATTCCCAATTCCCAATTCCCATTTATAAAATGGTGAAAAAATGCCCGATTAAGTAGAGGGAACCGCACAAAACAACTTGATTATCTGTGTGATTAAAAGCTGCGGCTAAACCCGAAGATAAGTCTGGATAAGTTTCACAAACAGATAATTCTGGACAAACTTCACGGGCTATTTTCGCTAGTTCCACCGGATTTGCAGAACTATGATCTGGTACTGGGACAAGATATAATTGATCATGCGATCGCACTAAAGCTTGAAAAATATCCCTATGCTCTTTAGTCGTCAACATTCCCATAATCCAAGTCAAATTACCAGGATGCAAACTGTCTAAATAATCTCGCAGTACCTGTGCTGCGGCTGGATTGTGAGCGCCATCAATTAAGAGTTTTTGCTTATTCCAACTCACCCATTGCATACGTGCTGGCCATTGAGTTTTGCTCATCCCATTCACAATAGCTGATTGAGAAATTTCCCAACCAGAGTTTTGTAATATTTCCACAGCAGCTAAAGCCAAAGCGGAATTATTTAATTGAATTTGTCCATGTAAAGGCAAAGGATATTTAATAATTTGGGAATTTTTGATAGTTTTATATTCCGCCCATCCGGGAGATATTTGACGGGCTGGTTGAGGCGTAATATATAAAGATTGTAATTCTTCCGCACGCGATACCATAACTGTTTCCGCATCTGGCGGCAATTGTCCCACAACCACCGGACACCCTGGTTTAATAATACCTGCCTTTTCCCTAGCAATATCAGTCACAGTCGGACCTAATTGTTGCCAATGTTCCCGGCTAATTGATGTAATTACGCTAACTAAGGGCTGGTCACAAACATTAGTCGCATCTAAGCGCCCTCCCAAACCTACTTCTACCACGGCGACATCAACCTGAGCTTGAGCGAAATACAACCAAGCTGCGGCGGTAATCACTTCAAACTGAGTTGGGTACTCATCATCGGGTAGAATAGCCCCTTGGACTTGTAATATTAATTGGCTAAACTCTTCAGAAGAAATTTGTTGTTTATTAATGGTAATCCGTTCTGTCCAATGGACTAAATGAGGAGAGGTATAACATCCGGTACGATAACCAGCCTCAGTCAAGATGGAAGACAGATAAGCACAAACAGAACCTTTCCCATTAGTACCACCAACGTGAATGATAGGGACTTGATGGTGAGGATTACCAAGATTTGCTAAGAGTTTGATAATCCGCGATAGTCCCAGATTAACGCCGAAATGCTGAAAGGGTTTTAGTAAAGAATTGATATCCACTAGGGAGTAGGGTGTGGGAGGTGTGGGAGGTGTGGGGGGAAGATTGTTACTTCCTAATACCCAACTTGTACTGAGCGACTTGTACTGAGCGGAGTCGAAGTAAGTCGAAGGGCTGGAAACGCGCGTAAATTCAGGTTAATTAAAAAAAACCGACTGTTCTTAATGAGGGAAGCAGCCGATTTTAGAAATGATTTTGATTAAATTTAAGCTTCTTTTTTCAAAAAGTTTTGTACTTGTTTTAAAGCAGCAGCGCCAATGTTAAAAGCAGCCCAACTAGCAGCAATAGCGATTGGTGCAACAACGATAGCAATACGGTAATCAATATCCATTTTTAGAACCTCTGTTTTAAGTGGAAATTAAAGTTTTATCAACTGCGCTCATTTTTATTTTGAGCCGAATTGGTGATTTTTTCCTATCCTATCTGCAAAAAAATATGTTACTTTTTGCCAATGCTAGCAGGAAGTCACCCCCGTATACAAATGATAGTCAGCATTGCTGCTCACCCATAACGGGTAATATATCCATCCCACAAGATAGAATAATTTATCCTTGGTTTTAAATGACCAATATATAGTTATATTACAATGTTTGGGGCTATTTCTGGTGATGAAAGCCGAGATCATTTCCGGTTCCTGCATGAACCAAAGCTAACTTTTTGTAACGTTCTGCGTGTTCAATGAGTTCTGCGGCTTCCTGTTCTGCAATTTGACGCAAGACTTTACCAGGAACACCGACAACGAGGGACAGGGGAGGAATATTTTTAGTCACGACTGCGCCAGCACCAATGATGCTACCGTGACCTACTCTCACTCCATCTAAAATAATTGCACCAATGCCAATTAAGCAGCCTTGTTCAATGTAGGCTGAATGTACCACGGCACGATGTCCGACGGTGACATGATTTTCTAAGATTGTGGGTGAACCAGGATCACCATGTAAAATTGCTCCATCTTGGATGTTTGTGCATTCGCCAATGTCAATGCGTTCGACATCTCCCCTGACTACTGCACCATACCAAATGCTAGCCCCAGATTGAATATTGACCGAACCTATAACTACGGCGTTGGGGGCGATAAAGGCGGCTTGAGAAAAATCGGGAGATGGCCAGTAAGAAGCTGTAGACACGATAGAATATGAATATGGTACCCAGGAAAACTGGAATAACTCTAAACTTTGTGGCTGGTTGCACAACCAGAATATCACGGGATCACGTCTCGAATGTGAGTCTGATGCTCGTGAATATTGTTCAGGCTGGAACTCCGTTTCTTTGCAACAACGAGTAAGCCCCTAAAATAGAGGAGACGGAGCGTCATATCCAACTCACTGGTGCTGGTGAAGACGAAATTATGTTTATACGCACTTCATGATGAATCTCAGTTTACAGTACCCCATATTTGGGTCTGATATTCAGTGTCCCCACTGTCGTCAGACTATTCCAGCGCTGACACTAACAGATACTTATTTGTGTTCGCGTCATGGTGCTTTTGAGGCTAATCCTAAAACTGGAGAATTAGTTCATCTACAGTCTGGTCGTCATTGGCGACGCTGGAATAATGATTGGTATAGACAGCATACGCATCCTGATGGGATTCGCTTTGAAATCCACGAGGCATTGGATAAGCTGTACACTCAGGGTTATAGAGCTACACGGGTAATTATTGCTAAACGTTATCAGGAATTGATGAGTGGCTATTTGGAACGCAGCACTCCTTGGAGTTCTGGTGAGCCGGAACCTACCTCTGCACGATTATACGGCTTGCCTGTGGATTTTAGCCCAGAGACGGCAGAAGACCCCTGCTGGGATGTGATTAATTTTGATTTGGAAAAGGAACCTGGTGTCCCTGTACGCTATCCCTATTTCCGATTGTTTGAGTAAGCACCTACCTTGGCGATGCGAGATCACGGCTATACAAATTAATTCTATCGAGGCGGACTCAGGAAATTTCTCGGTTTTCTAAGTGGCTGAGGTGGTTTTGCTTGTGTAACCGTGATTAGCGATCGCCTAACTGATCAGGGTAAGATTAGTACTGAGCGTAGTCGAAGTATACCTACCCCACAAAAGTTTTCACTAATCTAAATATGCAAACTAAATATATACTGGTTCTCGGTTGAGTGAGATCCAAAACTTTGCTACCAACAAAAAAAGAGGGTTGGGGCGAGGTTTTATATTATTACTTATGATTATTAGTTATTAATTTCTTGAGGTTTTCTGTGTATTTACTAATTCCATCGGCGGGAGTCGGTAAAAGAATGGGCGGAACCCGTAATAAACTTCTCTTAGAAGTGCGATCGCAACCAATCATTGCTTGGACTCTCAAAGCAGCCGCAGCAGCTAGTGAAATCCAGTGGATTGGGATTATTTCTCAACCAGTCGATTGGGAAGACTTACAGGCAATTGTTACCAACTTAAATGTGGCTAAACCAGTGAAGTTTATTGCCGGCGGCTCCACCCGTCAAGAATCGGTTTACAAGGGCTTACAGGCGCTACCAGATGGCGCAGAACACGTATTAATTCATGACGGTGCGCGGTGTCTGGCTACACCAGATTTACTGGATTCATGCGCCCAAGCTATCCGCGAATGTTCGGGTTTAATTGCGGCTGTACCCGTAAAAGATACAATCAAAGTTGTTGATCATGATGGCGTTATTCAAAGCACCCCCGACCGACAGCAATTATGGGCTGCACAAACACCTCAAGGCTTTAATGTGGAGTTATTGAAAAAGTGCCACGCTGAAGGTGTGCGTCAGGGTTGGGAAGTGACTGATGATGCAGCTTTATTTGAAAGGTGCGGTATTGAAGTGCGAGTTGTTTCAGGAGAAGAGACAAATTTAAAAGTTACAACCCCTCAAGATTTGGCGATCGCCGAATTTATTCTAGCAGGGCGGGGGGAGTAGGGAGTGTGGGGGGTGTGGGGAGTGTGGGGAGTGTGGGGAGTGTGGGGAAGAGGAAATTGACTAATGACCAATGACTAATGACCAATGACTAATAAGTAATGACTACAGCAACTAAGATAGAAGCGATTCTGTATTTAAAAGCAAAGCCCTTATCCTTGAGCGAAATCGCCGAGTATGCTGGGTGCGATCGCGCCACGGCCGAAGAAGGCATTATGGAACTAATGGATAATTATGCTCACAGAGACAGCGCCTTAGAAGTCGTAGAAACTCCCACTGGTTACAGTCTCCAACTGCGGTCTGATTTTCATGACTTAGTACAAACTCTGATTCCTGTAGAATTAGGACTAGGCGCATTACGGACTTTAGCGGCGATCGCATTAAATAACCCCATACTCCAAACCGATTTAATTGAACTGCGGGGTTCAGGAGTATATCAACACGTACCTGAACTGGTGGAATTGGGTTTTGTCCGCAAACGTCGAGACAACGATTCTCGGTCTTACTCCCTACAAATCACACCGAAATTTCATCAGTATTTTCAAATTGAACAGCTACCCCAAATCCTAGAAAATAGCCACCAAAAACAACAGCTAGAACTAGACTTAAGCCTTAAATAAAACCTCCGGTACAAGAAATATAGCAGGGAGCAGGGAGCAGGGGGAAGCCTTCAAACTCTTTAATTAAAATGGTTTTATAATCCGGTTGTGTTCTAACCACCTTGGCGGTTGCTATACCGCGAAATTTTTGGGTATAAATGTGGATAGAAATTTCCCAGTTGAGAATTTCCGGCTATAGCAGAATGCACAACACTTGTACTATGGTTTAGAGTAGAATCAGCAACTAAGCTAAAATTTGCCAATGGTGTTTGACCCTGACTTTTTGAATGACAACTCCGAGGAAAACCCCAATCAGATTTTGAACGACCATTTTGAGGAAAATCCGAACCAGTTACTCAAATATTTACAGCATCAGCCTCCTGAAGTTCTAGCCCGTGTCGCTCAGTCCGTCAGCCCAGAAATTAAACATATAATTTCGCAAAACGTCCAAGGGCTAGTGGGAATGCTCCCCGCAGAAAATTTTAACGTGCAAATTACGACGGATCGGGATAACTTAGCTGGGCTTCTTGCATCGGCGATGATGACGGGATACTTCCTCCGCCAAATGGAGCAAAGAATGCAGTTAGAGAATTTGTCGAACAGTTAATAATCCATCGCTAAAGTTTTTTGGACTTCCCATCTCTGAAGCCTTGAAAACATCGGTTTGAGTTTCTGGATGTTTTGCTCTTTATGACTTTTGGTCAGGATGGGAGCCTGATTCCACTTTCAAGGTTTGAATTTTACCATTGCGGTTGACTTCGATTTCCAGGATGTCTCCAACTGTGCTGGATTCCACCAGTTTCTGGACTATAGCTGCTGTTTTTACTGGTTTACCGTTTATTTTTTCAATCACGTCTCCAGTCAGCAGACCCGACTCCTTAGCTGGTGATTTTTCCGCAACTCCTGAAATGACAACACCTGTATTTTGCTGGATGTTGAGATTTTTTTCTTGATTCAGCTCTCGTCTTTTAGTAGGGGATAAATCTGCCATTTCAATCCCCAAAAAAGGATGATTTGCCCGCCCCTTGGTAAATAATTCATTAGCAATACGAGCCGCAGTTTCAATGGGAATGGCAAACCCCAAGCCTTGAGCATCAGCACGGATAGCGGTGTTAACACCAATAACTTCACCTTGGGCGTTTAACAAAGGACCGCCAGAGTTACCAGGGTTAATGGCTGCATCAGTTTGGATAAAGCTGACTCGCTTATCTGGGACACCAACTTGAGCGCTAGTGCGACCAGTAGCGCTGATAATGCCGATAGTCACAGTATTATCTAAACCCAAAGGATTGCCAATAGCGATCGCCCATTGTCCGGGAATGAGATTTTGTGAATTGCCTAACTTCACCGTGGGCAATTTATTTTGGGGAATTTTCACCACAGCTACATCCGTAATCGGATCAACTCCCACCACCTTGCCCTTAAAAGTCCGACCATCTTTCAGCGTCACCTGTACCGTGTCTGTATCCGCCACCACATGGGCATTAGTCAGCAATACACCATTTTCACTCAAAATAAATCCTGACCCCGTACCCCGCTCAATCCGTTCCGTGGCGATCGGTTGCTCATCCTCCCCAAAAAAGCGGCGCAAGAGGGGATTTTTCAAAACATCGGAAATGGGGTTGGCAACTTTGCGAGTAGCATTAATCCTCACCACTGCCGGGCCGACTTTCTGCACAGCCGAAGCAATAAAATTCAGGTTATCACCCCGACTAGCCCCAATAGCTCCCACCACAGAATCAGAAACCGCCGACTCTGGAGGCAATCCCTCAGTCACATTTCTTAACTCTTGAAACGAGCCATTGTCTAACAAAACATAACGACTCCCCAACACACCAACACCACTACCAATTGCCAGTAAAGATATATAAATAGCTAGTTGCTTTAAAGGTAAATTCATGTTTCAACAAAGCAGTGGAGTTGCTAACTTCTAAGTGTAGTCAAGCTAACGGCAATTGCACAAATTAATTTTAGTCATTTGGCGGGAATTAATTCCACCATCTGTTTTGCCATCTAAAATCTAAAGTTAGCGCTTTGTTTATTTTATTTCTATGAATTTTCCTTATCGTCTACTTTTGCTCTTTACCCTAGTTGGTAGTATCGGGTTAACATCCGCCCATGCAGCCGAAACTTGTCCAACGCCAGCTTTATCCCGCTTTCAAAGACATCAAGTTCAACCGGGTGAAACTTTGGAGAGCATAGCACAACGCTACAACCTCATGACCACCACACTGATAGATATGAATCCTGATGTCAGAAACGGTCAGGTAACTGTTGGTAACGAGTTACAAATTCCGCCCTACAATGGCATAGTCGTAGAAATACCTAGCGGACAAACTTGGCGACAAGTAGCGAAAAAATATCAAGTTCGCGCTGATACACTATTTGAAATTAATGGTTGTCAACCAGATCCCAGAATTGTGTTTGTTCCTACGGGAAAACCTTCCGAATCTACCCCACCTCCTGATACTCAGCCCATATCAATTTCTGGGTATCCTTTAGAATCAGTGGCAACTGTATTAATGCCCTATGGCTGGCAGATTAATCCTACGACTGGTGAGGTATTTTTCCATAGTGGTATAGATTTGTTAGCCCCAGTGGATAGTCCTGTACAGGCGATCGCACCAGGAACTATAGTATTCGCTGAACAGCAGGGGAGTTATGGGCAATTAGTGATTGTCAACCATAGTGGCGGTCTCCAAAGCCGTTACGCCCATCTGAGTAAGATTCAGGTTTCTGTTGGCGAAAAAGTTAATCTGGGTGACTTATTGGGAACTGTAGGCACGACTGGAGAGCCTATAGGAAATGAGCCACACCTCCATTTTGAAATCCGTTCTAGCTCCGACTTGGGTTGGGTCGCGGAAGATCCTCAAGGTTATCTGAAGGAGTAGGATTTTTTAACGCAAAGGTCAACGCAAAGGGGCGCGGAGAAGAGTTAATACAGGGATGAGAGGGATTGAGTTGATTTGATGATCTGCATTCCAGCTTCTGCAAATTTTTTAAATGCTATATCTGCTTGTTCTGTGTAGTCTATTACGCCAGGGATAACTACAGGAGATGTACAGTCTTCTAATAAGTAGATTTTTTTGCTCAGGGTGCTGTCTATTTGTTTGATTTCTGTCAGCAAATCTTCAATTGTCCAAGCAACGCAGTGGCTTTTCGCTTGACCTGCAATGATGACAGCATCAAATTCTAACAATTGTTTAATCAGGCTGGTGTTTTTTTCAGCCAGTGGTTTTTGATTGAAATCTGTTAAAATTTCTGGACTTAACACAGAATAGTTTTCTGTTAAAGGATGATTTCCTTTGATTTCAAATTGTGTCTGAGTTTGACGGGCTATACTATGGAAAAATATCGCCTCTTCTACTGATGCAACTAAGGCATGACCAATGCCGCCTAACATGGAATGATAAGGCCAAACAGTCAGGGGATATTTACCATTTTGGCTGAGTTGTTTAACGTAATGATCAGCGTGTTTTTCTAACAGTTCATAATTCCCTTTAGTAATACTGTTAGCCACTGCTGGGTTAACCTTCCAGACACCTGTTTCTATATCGGCTGGAGTAATATTAGTGGCGGCTGGTGTGGGATGTTCCCCCGCATCATTTATCCAAAATATAGGATGAAAAATTTGGATAGCGGTGTGGGTGTCTAAGGTGGGAATAATTTTGGTAATTAATCCTAAATTTTGATAAATAAATTCACATATCCGCCGATTATCATCAACTGCACCCGTTCCCGTTTTCCCACCAACAAATAATTCAAATCCAGGTATACAGAAGGTGTTCTGCACATCTATTAAAAGTAGACAAATCTTCGTTTTATCCGCAGCAGGTTTAATATTATATTGTTCCGCCCAGTCCTGTGCTGCTGCGGCTATTTCTTGATAGGGTACGCGCCACACTTCCCCAACTTTTTCACTCTTAAAGTGAGGCGGAAGCGGTAGTTTATTTGAGATGGGATTGTTCATAATTTCAGCTAATCCTTGGATAATCTAAATAGAACTTACGCAATAACTCTTTGAAACCCTCTTTAACTTTGTGTCCTTTGTGTCCTTTGTGGTATGCGCTACGCGCACGCTACGCGTTAGCGGAGCTTTCGCTTTAGCGATACGTTTTTTCATAATTTTGCGTAAGTCCTGCTAAATATAGATGTATTCAGGAGACTCAACTTTTTTCTATCTCATTTGCTGCTGTTGATAAACTTTGACACTCCTCAGCCTAAAGGCGTGAGGATTCTTCATTCATAGACCCAACTTGCTCATACAGGATTTCTCCAGTATGAGTAGAGGTCGAATCTCCTGAAGCGTTCACCTCGACTACGCTCGGTGAGCGAAGCCGAACCGAAGTTCCCGTAT
>NZ_JAYGHG010000054.1:0-16640 GCF_034931085.1 Nodularia harveyana UHCC-0300
TTGACCCCTCTCCAAACCTCTCCCCTGCAAGGAGAGAGGCTTTGAAAACCCCATTCCCTTGTAGGGAAGGGGGGTAGGGGGGTTAGGTTTTTGGAGATTATGGGTTTCATATAATACTTTTCAAACAACCTCTAAAATAAATATCCTAACCATTACATTTCCTACAGCAGGAATAAATGCTTCAAAAGGGTTCTATGAATTTTAGTTTAATTTTTGCAAATCATCCTCACAGTATATGGTTATATGACCAAAAAACTGGAAAATTTTTAGATGTGAATGAAACTGCTGTTGTACAGTATGGATACTCTAAAGAAGAGTTTTTACAAATGCAAATAACTGATATTTATTTCCCGGAGGATGCGCCTTTTTTATCAAAAATATCTACTTTAAATTTCTCTGGTCAATGGAAACATCGAAAGAAAAATGGTGATCTGATTAATATAGAAGCTGTTACACACGCAATTGAATATGGTGAATATGATGCCAAATTACTAGAGATAAGAGAAAGTCAAAAAATGGAGAATAATCTTCAGAAAAGTGAAGATACTTTCCGAGCAATTTATCAGGCTATTCCCGTACCATTAGTTATTTCACGTTTATCTGATGGGTTGATTTTATATGCTAATTCAGAATTAGTAGAAATATTTCGCTGTGAATTGGAAGATTTAGTTAACCATCCAATTTCAGATTTATACTATAATCCATCTCAGAGAAAAGAAATTTTAGCCACCCTTACTAAAAAGAAATCAGTTCAAAATTATGAACTACTACTTAAAAGAAAAGATGGAAGTAATTTCTGGGCGATCGCATCATTTCAGTATTTAAATTTTCAGGGAGAATCGGCAATATTAGCTGTATTTTCGGATATTACAGCACCTAAGCGCACTGAACTAGCTTTTAAAGCTCAGGCGGAACGAGAACAATTAATGCGAACTGTGGCGGAGCGCATTCGCCAATCTTTGAATCTAACAGATATTCTAAATACTACAGTTCAAGAAGTGCGACATTTGCTCAAAGTTGATCGGGTAGTAGTTTATCAGTTTGCTTCAGATATGAGCGGAAAAATTGTCGCGGAATCTGTGGGAACAGGATGGACAATAGCTTTAGGAGTGACAATTAAAGATACTTGTTTTCAGACAGGAGGAGGCTTACAATATTACCAAGGAAGAAAACGGGCGATCGCCAACATTTACGAAGCTGGATTGACTAATTGTCATCTTAAGTTGTTAGAACAATTTGAAGTTCAAGCTAATTTAGTTGTGCCGATCTTGCTGAAAATAGATGAGGAAAATGCTGGATCGTGTTTGTGGGGTTTGTTAGTAGCGCATCAATGCTCTCATAGTCGGGATTGGGAAGAGCATCAATTGGATTTGCTAGATCAACTGACAGTACAAATTGCGATCGCCATTCAACAATCAACCATATTTCAACAGGCTCAAAATGAAATAGCCGAAAGACAAAGAGTAGAGATTAACTTAAAATCTGCACTAGTAGAAAAAGAAGTTTTACTCAAAGAAGTGCATCATCGAGTTAAAAATAACTTACAAATTGTATCAAGTCTATTACAACTCCAGTCTCAAACAATCACAGATCCAGAGATGAGCAGAGTTTTCCAAGACAGTCAAAACCGTATTGACTCCATCTCTCTAATTCACAAAAACTTATATCTTTCGCCGAATATCGGCACACTAGATGTTGCTGACTATGTAGATAATCTAGTAACTAGTATTTTGATTTCATATCAAATAGCACCAGGAAAAATTGACATAAAAACTCATATAGATGCAGTTAACTTAAATGTAGATCAAGCCATTGGCTGTGGATTAATCATCAATGAGTTATTATCCAATTCCTTCAAACACGCATTTCCTGACCAAAAAACAGGTAAAATTGCTATCGAATTAAGTGGTTTCAATAACCAAATTCAAATGATAATTCAAGATAATGGTATTGGTCTACCAGATAACCTCGATTGGAGTAATACTGATTCTTTAGGTCTGTCATTAGTTTATGACTTAGTAACAGAACAACTAGAAGGAACCATGACTGTAGAACGTAATCATGGCACAGCATTTAAAATACAATTTCCCTATTTAACTTTGGACTAGTAAACTTCCAATGGATCAAGTGAGAATTTTAGTTGTTGAAGATGAAGTGATTGTTGCTAGAACTATTGCCAATCAACTTAGTCAGTTAGGCTATATGGTGACGGGTAAAGCTTCTTCAGGAGCAGTGGCGATCGCCAAAGCATTAGAGACTAAGCCACAACTAGTTCTCATGGATATTATCCTCAAAGGTAATATGGATGGGATTACAGCAGCAGCTTCTATTCGTGAGCAGTTAGATATTCCCGTCATTTTCTTAACTGCTTACAGTGACGACCAAACTTTACAGCGTGCGAAACTCACTCAACCCTTTGGATATGTAGTTAAACCATTTACGGCTAAAGATCTAAAAATAGCTGTGGAGATCGGTTTATTAAAACACCAATTAGAAAGGGATCTGCGGGACAGTCGAGACCGATTAGCCACGCTATTAAACTCCATGCGTGATGCTGTAATTGCTACCGATGACAAAGCCAAAGTCACATTTATGAATCCTGCGGCTGAGTTACTCACTGGTTGGAAACAAGCAGATGCTCAGGAACAAGACATATCAAGAATTTTTAAAATTGTCGATGAAATTACAGAAACTGCATTAGAAAACCCAGTTGTGAAAGTCCTCCGAGAGCAAAAAGTTGCTTATCTAGATGAATTCACATCTTTAATTAGTAAAAATGGGCAAAAAATTCCCATTGGGGATAGTGCTTCACCAATAATGAGGCGAGCTAACCACATAGATGGTGTAGTAGTTGTTTTTTGGGATCTCAGCGAACGTCGTCAAACAGAAATTCTAGAGCGCGCCTTGAATCAAGAGCGGGAACTGAACAATCTCAAATCCCTGTTTATCTCTACAGTTTCTCATGATTTTCGGAATCCCCTAACTGTAATTCAAACAGCAGTAGAACTGTTAGAAATTCAAGGAGACAGCATAACACAAGTCAAAAAAAACACCTACTTAAAGCGAATTAAAGGTGCTATAGAATCCATGAAAGAATTAATGGAAGATGTATTGTTTATCGGTAAGTCAGATGTAGGAAAACTTGAATCCGATTTGCATCCAGTTAATTTGGAGAAACTATGTCTAGAATTTATTGAAGAATTTACTCTAATTACCAATGATAAACATAAAATTATCTTTACCTGTCATAGCGCAAATACAAATGCGTTGATAGATGAAAAACTATTACATTATATATTTATTAATTTAGTTTCTAACGCAGTTAAGTATTCTCCTGAAAATCAAAATGTTCAAGTAGATTTAACTTGTGACACTAAAGAAAAAAGAATTATATTACAGATTAAAGACCAAGGAATTGGCATTCCGGAAGCAGATCAGAAACGATTATTTGAATCATTTTATCGAGCCTCCAATGTCCAATCAATTCAGGGTACAGGACTGGGATTAGTGATTGTTAAAAGGTGCGTGGATGCTCTCCAAGGTGAAATAAATTTCACTAGTCAAGTTGGTGTAGGGACAACATTCACATTAATTTTTCCCCTTAATTATTCTGTCGCACACCATTCACCACAGGCTTAACTTCCTCACCAGAAAAGGGATTTGTACCACCAGTCCAGTTAAAGTCACTAATGCGAATGCTAAAACCGCCTAATTCCAGTACCGGGTTATAACGCAATGTTAGTCCATAGGTACGGCGGCTATATTCTAAAATATAGTCAGTGCTGGTTTCCTTACCAGTATCCAAGTTAATTGCTGTTTGAAAACCCAAACGAACTGGCCCGTAAATTTGCTGTGAGATTCCAGCACCTAGCACCTTATTATCAACGGAACGGTCAAACAAAAACGGTGATAATCCGCTATTGAAACCCTGAGAATAAGTGACATTAAAGGCAGTATAGTCGAGATATGGGCGGGAGAAATGACCAATTTGCCCAATTAAACCGATTGAACCCGTGAGGGTACTTTGATTTTCGTTATTAGTATAATAACTATTTGTCCCTGTGAGACTAGCCAGGGTTTGTACGTAGGGAACTACCGGATTTGGCGTGTATTTTAAACCTTCAGTGGCGGTAGGTGGTAATGGTTTACCCTGCCAAAGTAAAAAGCCCCGACTCAGGCTAGCACTACCTTGGAAGCGTCCCAGAGAAATACGATTATTTGTGCGGTCTGGTTCGAGTAAGTCTAGACGATCAGTGTTGGCATTGATATATTGTACACCTGCTTGATAGTTTAGGTTAATACCAGTATTACCTAAAGGAATTACAGGAGAGCTAATCAAACCACCAAGACTACTCTGGACAGTTTGAAAACCGAGAGTACCGTTATATAGGCGATCGCGGTAGCTATATTCCAAATTTAAGATGTGAGGATTTTTATCGGCTAAAGCTTGGCGCATTCGCAAACTCCCCCGCAAATTGTTCTCTACCTGATTTAAGTCAAAACTGGTTAATTCGCCAGCACCTTCAACTGTTGTCCGTGGGTTTAAAACCGCATTTACACTGGTCTTTACACCGAACAATCCAGCTAAATCACCTGTCCCTTCTTGTAAGGCTTTCTGCACAAAGAATTGAGGGGTAATTCTCCAAGTTGTTTTTTCATTATCCACTGCTGCGAAACCCCGTTCCACAAACAAACCACCACGGCGATCGCCATCAAAGCCAGGAGAAACAAAAAATGGTGAAGCATCCCGTTCAAAACGGTCGATAGTTTGTCTATCTACAGGAATGGGTATAGAAACCTTTTGGTCAAAGACTAAACGTTGTCCCCGGGTAGTAATGGTTTCAACTAAAGGAGATTCCTGGGTAGCAGTAACTTGAGACGCTCGTAACTCTAATTCTGGCGGTGAAAAGGGATCATTAGTAATCCGCACATCCTCCGCTTGCCAGCCTCGCGGATAAAACTCAATCCGTTCAGCTTCAAACCGCATTCGCCTGACCTGACCCCCACTTTCTGGAGAAGGGAGATTACTGGCTGGTGTACCACCCAAGATCAAATCAAGACCCCCTGGACTGCTGATCCCAGAAAGAGGCTGATTTCTTCTGACGCGATCGCTTAAAGGACGCTGAATTTCACTAGGCGTAACATCACTGGCTGAAAAAGCCAAATCTCTTTGGGCTGACGGGACAAAAATTTCCCCACTACCGTTTTCTATTTCCCCATTATCTTGGATGAAATTATAGCTAAAGCGTTCTCCCCGCAGCACTTGATCCCCTCGCGTCAAGGCCACATTACCTGACCCCACAGCGATTAAATTATCTAAATTTACTTGCAGGCGATCGGCATCCACCACAGACCCATCAAAGCGCACCACAACATTACCCTCTGCGGTAATAATTCGCCGTTGTTCATCATACTCCTGCCTATCAGAGATCACTTCCACAGTTCTCTGTCTCCCAGGGGGCGCAGGTGTCGGCTGTTCAGCCTCTGACGTTCGTGGCTTAAATTCTATACTTGACGGAGTAGAATTTTCCCCGCTAGGTTCACGAGACTTAAACTCCAGAGTATTTTCTACCGCTTGAGAACTCCAGACATCATCAGGTTGATCAACCGTAATATTGATACTATCCGGAAATTGCTGTATAGAAATATTACTTTCCGCCCCTTGAAGAGTTGCTTTCTCCGCCAGAACTCGTACCTGGGGGATAGGGCTAGAGGAATCCAACTGCTTTTCCGAAGAACCAACCCTCTGGGGTTGACCCAAACTTACAGCACTCTGAGAAGCCGTGAAAGGAGAAAATTCCGGCGGAGTTTCTCCACTATTCATCCTGGGAATACTTGTAGCAGATAGCTTTTCCTGATTGCTATCAATCGGAGTTGACAAGCTAAAAATAGGTTGAGCATTTCCCACATTTGGGACTTGTGCTAACGCCAGAGGTTTTTTTGGATGACTTTTGTTATCAGTCTGATTGCCTGAAATTGAGGGAAACTGAGTACCACTAGCATAGGAAACAGAATTTGCTGATGGTACTGGTTCGACAATCGGCAGCATTGCTGGTGGCGGAATTGGATGAAGCATATCTGGGCAAATCAAGCTAACACATAGCAAAATAATAGCCGGAAGGATTAATTACACCTTTTACCTTCCGACTTTTGCTGTTTGCCTAAACACAGCAAGCTGCCAAGAGAAGGAGGTTTGGTGTTGTCCATCTTCCGGCAGTTGTGGATAATCGATCAGAATATTACTCTGAATCTCGCCGTCCGGGGTTACGGGCTGGGTCGTTGGACAAGAATCCGAAGACAAAAATAGCCACGAAGAAGGCAACAACAATATAAACAGCGATTTTTAAACTCACCATAGAAATATCTCCAAAGGGTTTGAGAAAAAAGTATCTCTCTTAGGTATCTGCCATACACAAAATATAGCTACCTTATATTACCGAAATCTCGCCCCTTTTTGAGATGACTCTGGTTAATACCCTCAGCTGTTTTTTGCTCTTTATCCTGGAGACGTTGACTGACGGGTGAAGTTTCCCTTGATAGCGACAAAATCAGTAGTGGAGAAACAACTATTTATTTCATATTTTGCAGCAGTCAAAACCGCACACCGGGAAAGATGACATTTTGCAACTTACCCAATCATCTCGATCACAAATCAGCGTCACTTGCAGAAAATTGAGCTTAATCTGAATAATACTATGATGCCACTAAATTCTTACTAACCCGACTTTTGATCACTCTCACAGGCGAACCTACAGCTACAGAATAGGGAGGAACATCTTTATTAACAACTGATCCCGCACCAATCACACTACCTTGACCGATAGTAACCCCATCTAACACCGTTACTCCATGTCCTAGCCAACAGTCATCTTCAATCAAAATTCCCTTACGAGTTACGCCTTGGTATCTTATAGGTTGTGTTAAGTCGGCAAATTTGTGGTTATTAGCATATATTCCCGAATGGGATGCTATCATGCAATGCTTACCAATTCTGATATTTCCCGGCCCAGCAATGCAAACATCAGGAGCTATGAACGTTTCATCATCAATAAATACGGAAGTGTTATCCAAACACCCAATATCAACATAACGCTCCAGAGCCACACCATTGCCTAAATAAATCTTATTATTTTGGTGTCCTTGGGCATCCATGCGTACACCTTTAAAAATATGTACCCCATTACCCATTTCAATTGCAGAAGTTCCCAAAAATTCCACACCATTTTGGATATAAACTGGTTTACCCATCCGAGAAAAAATCCTTCGATATACCAGATTGCGCAATTTTGGACCCAGGGCAATTGTAGGAATATCTCCTAACAAAGTAGTGACTAATAGTTCTTGTGACCTTTGCCATTTTGAGGTATATCTCTTGTTATTCATAATTCAATATCTCTGTATTTCGGAAAATCTTCAAAGTTCATGGAGAAAATATTTGGACTGTTGGCAGTAGCGCTTGAAGTGTGAAATTACTAATTTCATGGTATAGAATACACCCATAGTTTTTCATCAATAATTAGTAATTTTCTCGGAAAATATTAAACTACCAGGACTTACGCAACAATTGCCAAAAATCTTGCTTTATCGAAATTCTGAACTTTTTAGGCATGAATATTAGATTAGCAATAATCATTTACTCATGACTTTATAGCGACAAATATTCAGAAAACAAAGTTGATTATCGGTGGGATTTCAAAGATGTTAATTTTGCTTTTATGACACATTTGAATATCTAAAAATACCGCTAGCATCTAGATTTTTTTGTGCAACACTAACTAAATTAAACAAGATTTTTAAACAGAATTTAATCGTTGTATTTTAACTGTTTGATCTCATCTCAACAAATGTATTTGACTTTCATCAGTTTTTTAAACATAAACTGCATTGAAACTATACCTGTATTTTTATCCGAAAACATCAAACTTAAGGTGGAGTATCACCAACTTCAGACATCATATTAAAATTGACCATCGACGCAAATGTATAAGCGCTGCCATGATTGCAATGACGACTTTCTTGCAACGAATTCTCAAAAGATGTGGCGCTAATCATGTTAGACATCGATGAATTATAGGCAAGGCAAATCACAATTGTAATTATCTTAATTACTGTTTGTGATAGTTTTTTAAGATTAACACATTTTTTTTGAAATGAAACAAGTTGAATAAAGAAGTTTTGGTGATTTCATTTATCTCACTTAGTCTCCAATTAAAATAACATCATTAATTGTATTCTAGTTAGCAATAACTATTCTATACCTAGAAAAAACAATACATTTACTTGAATTAATTTATGATCAATTAATGAGTTGAATTATATATAGGCTAGATGTAATACTGCAAATAATAAATAATATCTTAAACATGATTCACTGATTATATCAGAGCAGAATTAAGGTATAAATTTTATAGCTATGACTCTGGAATAGAACAACGATATAGGAATCATATTTGATTTCTGAAAAAAATAAGTATTGTAGGGTGCGTTAGGATGAAATCCGTAACACACCGTTATTAAGGCTTTGGTGCGTTACGCTACCGCTAACACACCCTACGTGTTTGTTCAATAATCAAATAGTAGTCCTATAGTATCTATTTATAACTACAACTCGGCAATGACGAAATTATTGCACACCATAAAAATTCCAGTAAATCACGATAACTAATATCAACTTTCAGGATATAGGCACATAGTTCAGGATGCTATAAAAATCAAAATAAAAGATAAATAAATTATTATTTGTAAATACAGATGCAAAATTTATGATTTTTAGTAATCACATCATAAAATAGCAAGAAAATTTTTATTACTTATTACGTCCTAACCCGAAACAATCATGAATTTATCCATTAGCTAAACTCCAGTAGTTATGGGAATATGGATCTATATCAATTAAAATATGCTTTTAATTCACAGGATTCTCCAAGCATCTCTGACTACAGATATAGGATTTCAAGAGAAAATTATACAGAGTTCTTACTTGAAAAAGGCTCTAATTCAGAAAATGGAATACTGTATTAATTGTGTAACTAACTTTTGTAGGTAGTCACCTGCATCTAAAACTACCAATTCATAATAATTGTTGATCAGCTTGCATTTAATCACTGTTTCTCTCTGAATTGGCGTTCTTGGCTTCTAAAGCTCTGAGAAGAATCAGTTGGTATAACGGGCTAGGCGGAGTTTATCTAATATTAAGTAGATCTTGATTGGGAAATAGTCTCAAGCATAATCAATATTTATTTATATTTGTTTAAGGTTTAGCTGATAGACAATAATCAAATTTTAATATACTAAGTAAATAATTAAGGGTAATCCATAGACTTAAAAATTCCCTTAGTGTAAACTTTACCAGCGATGTCAAGAATAACTGTCAATGCTGAACAAAGTCATCCCCATTTTACAAACACTGTAAAAAGAATTGGCAACATTGGGTAAAGACAGTAATACAGACGTAAACAATAGCGAAAATATAACTTGGAGTTTTACCAACCTATGCAGCCAATTCGCACATTTAACGTTTCCCCTTGCTTACCTTCGAGACTCGAACCTCTGCGAAAATTAGCCTATAACTTGCACTGGGATTGGAATGTTGAGAGTAAGGACTTATTTCGTCGTTTAGACACCGATTTGTGGGAGTCTAGCCACCATAACCCGGTGTTAATGCTGGGTACAATTAGTCAAGCACGCCTGTTAGAAGTTGTGGAAGATGAAGGATTTCTAGCACAAATGGATCGGGCAGCTCGCCAGTTAGAAGATTACTTACAAGAGCGTACCTGGTATCAGAAACAACGCAGTCAAAAGCCAAAAGAATGCTACGCATATTTTTCGGCTGAATTTGGACTTGTAGATTGTTTACCAGTTTATTCGGGAGGCTTGGGTGTTTTAGCAGGGGATCATTTGAAATCTGCGAGCGATTTGGGTTTACCTCTGGTGGGTGTGGGCTTATTGTATCAGCAAGGGTACTTTGCTCAATATCTGAATGCAGATGGTTGGCAACAAGAACGCTACCTGATCAATGATTTCTATAATATGCCTTTGCATCTGGAGCGGAATCCGGATGGTTCAGAATTACGGATTGCGGTAGATTATCCAGGACGCAAGGTTTATGCGAGAGTTTGGCGTGTACAGGTGGGAATGGTTCCACTGTATATGCTGGATACGAACATTGAACCTAATAACCCTTACGACCACGATATTACAGACCAGCTGTATGGTGGTGACATTGATATGCGTATCCACCAGGAAATTATGCTGGGGATCGGTGGTGTCCAAATGTTGAAAGCACTGGGTTATGATGTCACTGCTTATCACATGAATGAAGGCCATGCGGCATTCTCGGCGTTAGAACGAATCCGTATTCTGATTCAGGAAGCAGGATTGACTTATGCCCAGGCTAGACAGGTGGTGGCTTCTAGCAATATCTTTACTACGCACACGCCAGTACCAGCAGGAATAGATTTATTCTCTCCTGACAAGATTTTGTATTACTTGGGGTACTATGCCGAAATTTTTGGCTTGCCGAAAGAGCAATTTTTAGGACTGGGGCGAGAAAATACGGGTGATTTATCTGCACCTTTCAGCATGGCGGTGTTGGCGTTGAAGATGGCGACATTTTCTAACGGTGTGGCGCAGTTACACGGTGTGGTATCACGCCAAATGTTTAAGGGTTTGTGGAAAAAGGTCCCTGTGGAAGAAGTGCCAATTGCCGCAATTACTAATGGTGTTCATGCGCGCAGTTGTGTGGCGAAATCCACTCAAGAGTTGTACGATCGCTATTTAGGTCCAAATTGGTCATCAGCAGCACCGGATAGCCCTTTGTGGGAGAGGATTGATACGATCCCCGATGAGGAGTTGTGGCGCAATCATCAACGCTGTCGCTTAGACATGGTTGTATACGTCCGAGAACATTTAGTGAAGCATTTGCGCGATCGCGGGGCTTCAGCTTCCGAAATTAACCAAGCCCAAGAGGTTCTCGATCCCAACGTTTTAACCATTGGCTTCGCGCGACGTTTTGCCACCTACAAACGCGCTACTCTGTGGATGCGTGATTTGGACAGGATCAAGCAAATTTTACTGAGTAATAAACATCGTAAAGTCCAATTTGTAATCGCTGGTAAGGCTCACCCCAAAGATATTCCAGGAAAAGAACTCATCCGCGATATCAATCACTTTATCCATGAACAAAACTTGGAAAAACAAGTCGTGTTTGTGCCTAATTATGATATTCACATTGCTCGGTTAATGGTAGCTGGTTGCGATGTCTGGCTAAATACACCACGTCGTCCAAGGGAAGCTTCTGGGACTAGCGGGATGAAAGCCGCAATGAATGGATTGCTGAATTTAAGTGTTCTTGATGGCTGGTGGGATGAAGCTGATTATGTCCGGACTGGTTGGTCAATTGGACATGGTGAAAATTACGATGATCCTGATTACCAAGATGAGGTAGAAGCTAATGCTCTCTATGAGTTGTTAGAAAAGGAGGTTGTGCCTCTGTTTTATGAATATCAAGATGTTGATGGTTTACCCAGGTCTTGGATTGCTAAAATGAAGGACGCAATTCGCTTGAATTGTCCTTTCTTTAATACGGCTCGGATGGTGGGAGAATATGCACAACGGGCTTATTTTCCAGCAAGCGATCGCTTTACGACTCTCACCGCCGATAATTACGCCCCAGCAAAGGAATTAGCCCGTTGGAAATCTCAACTCAGCGCACATTGGTTTAATATCAAAATTAAAGATATTGATGTGTCAGCAAATGCGGATATTGAAGTCAACCAAACTGTCGCTGTCAAAGCTAAGGTTGATTTAGCAACTTTGACTAATGATGATGTCCGCGTGGAGTTATACCAAGGTACGATTGATGCTAATGGTGACATTGCCAATGCTGTGCCTGTAGTCATGGATTATCAAGGGCAAGATTCAGATAACTTAAGTATTTACACGGCTAATATCACTTACGCTGCCTCTGGTTTACAAGGCTTGTCTTTACGTGTTCTACCCCAGCATCAAAACCTATCAAGTCCCTATGAGCCAAGATTAATCGCTTGGGCGCAATAGCTAAGAAGCAGGGGAGCAGCACTTCGGCTACGCTCAGTGTCCGGGAGCAGGCTTGCCCTGAGCGCAGTCGAAGGGGAGCAAGGGGGAAAAACTTCTTCCATCCTATTTCCCACTCCCCACATTTCCAGGGATGACGATGTAACCGGTGGTGCGATCGCCTAATACTAAGTTATGTTGTTCTCCCCAATACCACCAGTTGGCTGCTACGTAGGCACAAATTAAGCTATCTAGTTTGTCTTCTGTGGCTTTGAGTGCTGTGCCTGTAGTGGGAATTTCGGACAACCAACCGCAGAGGCGTAGAGTACACAGAGGAGGAGTTAGGGTGGGGAGAATATCGAAAATATAATTTTGCAGTTTGATTAATTCTAAGCGACGCTCATTGATGCGTCCTTTTTTGTATTTAAGGATGCGTTCTAATTTGAATAAGTTAACTATGGCTGGATGGGGAAAGACTTCTATTTGATATCTGCCAGGTTTTTGGGGATCAATGCTTGGTGCATGGTCAAATCCCCGTGATTCTAATTCTAAACCAAAGTTTACGGTGCGTTCTGCAAAGGGTAGGTTTTGATTAGCTGGGTAGCAGCCGGCGTGATATTTCCCAAAGTATTTGTGTGTCAGTTTATCAGGTAAACGACTCCCCGTAGCGTTGGGGATCAGGGTGGGTGCGTCTACACCAATTATGGCTGGTTCTTGGGGGGGGACGTTTTTATCTATCCAGCTAAGAATGTCTGCAATTAATTCTAGACGGTCTAAGTCTATGATTTGCAGTTCTCCTGCGATTAATTCTAGACAACATAAACCGCTTGGTTGCGATCGCCAGCCTAAATCAACACCAATAAATTTCATTCCTGTACATTATTTATGTGTGTGCTTATTATTTAGGACTTACGCACAAGTTACGAAAGAATGAACCACGAAGGAACGAAGAACACGAAGGAAAGAGGGTTTGAGAGATATTTTGCGTAAGTCCTGTTATTTATAACATTTTTTCTAAATTTTCTCCGCAATAAGCTCTAATGTGACACATCGTCCGTAGACTGATAGTCCGTAGATATTGACAATCAGTACATGAATGAGTCGAAACAAAAGATTCTTTGTGCTTTGGGTTCTTTAGTGAGGACATACAGAACAGAACAGGGGATTTCACAAGAGGAATTAGGACTACGCGCTAACTTAGACCGCACATACATATCCGGTGTGGAACGTGGAGTCAGAAACCCTTCCCTCACTGCTCTGGTAAGTCTTGCTAATGGCTTAGGGATTAGTGTTTCTATTCTTCTCAAAAACCTAGAAATAGAAGCAGATAAAATACAGTGAACAACCAACAAAATTTAGGAGAAACAATTCGTCATCAGTTGAATAAAGCCCCAACCCAATTGAAAGTCTTTAATTTGTTGTCAGATCAAAAATGGCATTGTCGTGGACATGAAACAAAGGAAATTGGCTCTGATCAGTATGCAGGTGGAGGTGGTATTCAAGGATTACAACGTGGAAACAAACAGCGACCTGGACTTGTTATTGAAACTGAAAGTAAATATTGTGAAATTTGCGGCAAGAAAACAAAGTGGGATCGTTGGACTGGTGAGATAAAATCAGCTAATTCGGCTGCTAATATCCCAGCTTTGTTAGTTAAGAAAATTCTCACAGTTTATGCGTATATGGATATCATAGAACAGAGAGAAAGAGCTGCTCATGAGTTAGTAATTGATCACAGGTTTCCGATGGAGCGTTGGGGAGCCAGTGAGCCTCCACACTTAAGCTCTATGAGTGAGAATGAAATCAGGCAAAAGTTTCAATTACTGAAGAAAGATACATCTGGTAATCATAATCTTTTGAAATCTAGAAGTTGTGAGCGTTGTATTAGAACTGGTAAACGAGGGACACCTTTTGGTATTCAGTTTTGGTACGAAAAAGGTGAAGATTGGCCTTCTATACATCAGCGTGGTGTTGAGGCTGAAGAAGGCTGTGTTGGATGTGGCTGGTATGATTTTGCAGCATGGCGTAATGCCCTCAATCAAAAGCTTAATCAATCTGCTTAATAATACTAGCTTTAACTAAATTTTGGGAATTAATTGCAATATCGTTTAAATAAGGAATAAGTGCATAACCAATACACTCGGCTAAACGTGGTGGGACTGCATTACCAATTTGCCACATAGCTTTTTTCATAGTTCCTTCAAAAATAAATGAATCAGGAAACGTCTGTAATCTTGCCATTTCTCTGGCTGAAATTACCCGATTTAAATATGGGTGAATATGAGTACCACCATGATTTTCTTTCACAGTCATACTCGGTTTACCAGTATATTGCCGTTTGAAGGCATCGACAAATTTTTTATATAAGGAACCACCAGGGGGAACTTGAGCTAGACGTTCCATATATTCCGGTGAATGTTTAGTCCACTCATGGTTAATTTTCGGTATGGGAGTGTATTCTGGTAAATCAGAAATTGCTGACTCAATAGGTTTGTATTCTTCAATGCTTAATTGAGATTTAGGATAAGGATTTGGCATTCCAAATCTATTAGCAATAAAAATAGCTCTTGGTCGAATTTGCGGGACTCTATAAGCAGCAGATTCTAGAATTGCTACAGAAATATGAGGATAACCAATAGATTTAAAAGCTTCAATAATTGCTGTTTTGACACTCCCTTTTTGAATTGTCAGAATCCCTGGGACATTTTCCATTACTACATACCAAGGGCGTATTTCTGAAACTACACGTACAAATTCATAAAATAACCGATTGCGCGGATCTTTGGGGTCACGCTTTCCGGCTACTGAAAATCCCTGACATGGTGGACCACCAACAACAACATTTACTTCAGGCGAGCCAATTTCTTGTAGCCAATCTTGAGCAGAAAATTGTTCAATATCTCCACAAAAGTGATGACATTGGGGGAAATTTTTGTTGTGAGTAGCAGAAGCAATTGGGCTAATTTCTACACTAGCTAATGGTGTAAATCCAGCTTGTGATAAACCTTGTGTGATTCCCCCCGCACCACAAAATAGATCCACAAAAGTATATTTAGATAATAAACTTGGTGGAGAACTAATATCAATAAATTTCTTATATGAATCAGAGTTATCTTTATCTAGTTCGCGCTGAATACGCTGATAACGTCCTAACTTTGGCTGCTTTTGTTTTTTGATAGGATTACGCTCATCCTCATGTGGAAAAAGGTCAAGTTGTGTTCCTTGCATTGGATGCTTGATATTAACGTCTGGCTAAGTGTGACATATTGTCTACAATAGATCAAGCATACCTCATCGTCAAAACAAGGGGCTAGACCACTGAAAAACATCTATTCTTGTCAGCTTACTGTCCAAAATACTTTAGATAGAAATCATCACTTAACAGCCAGTTGTCCGAGAAAGTGTCAAAATTGAAGGAGTTTTGTTACCGCCACTTTATAGAGGGCGGATTTGAGATCAATTAAGTTGAAATTTATGGGCAAGCAGCGTGTTCTTTCTGGAGTTCAACCAACGGGTAATTACCATCTGGGTAACTACTTAGGAGCTATTCGCAACTGGGTGGAAGGTCAGAGCGAATACGACAATTACCTATTTGTGGCTGATTTGCACGCCATTACAGTCCCACATGACCCGAAACTGTTAGCGTCGGATACCTATACCCTGGTGGCGCTATATCTGGCTTGTGGTCTGGATTTAAATCATTCTACTATTTTTGTGCAATCTCACGTCTCTGCCCACAGTGAACTTACCTGGTTGTTTAATTGCATTACACCTTTAAACTGGTTGCAAGACATGATTCAGTTTAAGGAAAAGGCGATTAAGCAGGGTGAAAATGTGAATGTCGGCTTGTTGGACTACCCTGTGCTGATGGCTGCTGATATTTTGCTCTATCAAGCTGATAAAGTGCCAGTGGGTGAAGATCAAAAACAACATTTGGAATTGACAAGAGATATTGTTAACAGATTCAATCATCAATTTGGTCAGCCTAAACAGCCGGTGATTAAGTTACCAGAGCCTTTAATTCGTAAGGAAGGGGCGAGGGTGATGAGTTTGGCGGATGGTACACGCAAAATGTCGAAGTCTGATCCGTCTGATTTAAGCCGGATTAATTTACTAGATCCACCAGAGCAGATTCAATATAAGATTAAGCGCTGTAAAACTGATCAGGTGCGGGGTTTGAGTTTCGATGATCCAGAACGTCCAGAGTGTAATAACTTATTAACTCTGTATATGCTGCTGTCTGGGAAGAAAAAGGAAGAGGTAGCAGCAGAATGTCAAGATATGGGCTGGGGACAATTTAAGCCTTTGTTGACAGAAACAACAATTAATGCTTTAAAACCAATCCAGGAAAAATACGAGGCGTTAATAGCAGATCAAGCTTATCTGAATTCTGTTTTGCGGGAGGGACGGGAGAAAGCTGGGGCGATCGCCAATCAAACTCTAGCAGAGGTAAAAACGGCTTTGGGATACTCGCTACCTATTTGACATACTCCCAGCCCCAGAAGGGACAGGGATTCTAGGATACTGGCGGAAAATGCGGACTCAAGCCCGTCTAACTTTTCCTCTCCTACTGGAAAATGCCCTCACCAGTTGGATTATTCCAAACT
>NZ_JAYGHG010000055.1:0-10188 GCF_034931085.1 Nodularia harveyana UHCC-0300
TTGACCCCTCTCCAAACCTCTCCCCTGCAAGGAGAGAGGCTTTGAAAACCCCATTCCCTTGTAGGGAAGGGGGGTAGGGGGGTTAGGTTTTTGGAGATTATGGGTTTCATATAATACTTTTCAAACAGCCTCTTAAACGAGATTGAATATCTGTATGGTGTGTTGTATGAAGCAACGCACCTTTTTTTTATACCTTTAATTAAGTGAGGGAAAGTAATTAAATGCAAAGGTTCGCTGAGGTTTGAGGAAAAGGTGATTAATAATAACTTTCAAAATTTTCAATTGTTTATTATGGAGTTCAAGAAGTTAAACTATGTGGAGTAACTATGCCAAAGCGGGTAATTATAGAGGTAAGAAGTTGGTTTGAGCGAGAGAGAATCATTAAAAATTTAGAAAGTTTTCAGGATTTTATTGTTATTTCTCTGTGCTTGGTATTATTTGGTGTGATGCTGATTCGGTTAGCAGATATGTTTTCCTCTTTTTTACATCCCTTGGATTTACGGGAAGTTACATCTGATATTTTGTTTATTTTGATATTAGTAGAATTATTCCGATTATTACTTGATTATTTACAAGAACAGCGCATTTCTGTAGGCGCAGCCGTAGAAATTACGATTGTGTCTGCTTTGCGAGAGGTGATTTTACGTGGTGTACTAGAAATTCCTCGTGATCAAATATTTGCAATTTCTGTATTTTTAGTGGTTTTAGCAGCAATACTTGTGGCTTCACCTTGGATGTCTCAGCTTTTGGAAGGGGTGAAAACTATGACTCCCGAAGCAACAGAAGAACATTTTCAGGAGTCTTGATTTTTATCACCCAGAGGCGCAGAGAGGCATAATTGAGTGTCAGAGATATTAATCACGATTCATCCGAATTAAATCGGTTAAAATACTATCCAAACTCCCATTGACTTGGATTTTTTCAATTTTTTCAGCAATTCGTTCTAATACTTCTAACTCCTTTAAACGCAATGCTACAGGGTTATCTTCCATCACTTTGGCAGTATTTAACATACTGCGAGTAGCCGCAGTTTCTTCACGACGACGGATGACGTTAGCTTGAGCTATTTTTTCCGCTTCTACTACTTTGCCTAAAATCGCCTTAATTTCACCAGGAAGAATAATATCTTTAACCCCAACCGAATCTATTTCTATGCCATAGTCGGTGGTTTTTTGGTGAATGTAATCAAAAATACTGCTATCAATTGCTCCTTTGTCTTCTAGTAAAGCATCTAGAGTTTTTGCACCTACAGCACCACGTAAAGCGAATTGTAGCTCTTTGTACAAATAGCTTGTGAGATCAGATAAACGATTTTTGGCTGTGAGTGGGTCGGTGATGCGGTAACCAGTAGTTAAATTGAGACGCAAAGGCACTTTATCTTTGGATAAAATATCTTGACCGGATACTTCCATCGTTTGTTGGCGGAGGTCAAAGATTTCTGTGTTTATAGAACGTCCAAACACCCACCAAGCATGATTTCCAGACTGGAGTTGTTCTTGAAACTCTTGATTGATGTACAACAGTCCCACATATTGGGGAGGTATGTTGGCAGTATGTAAACAATTGCGGCTCAGAATTACAGTTTCAGGTAAACCCACAACTAACTCAGCAACTAACTCAGAGGACAATTTAGCATCGGTGCTGATGTCAATTACTTCGACCTCTACATCTCGCCAAAACAGTTTACGACTACATGGCGCGAGGATACTAATGACTTTACCTTGATAACGGGCGATCGCAACTTGTTGATTTTGCAATTCGACAGTTTTGCAATAAGCCTCCACAAAATCAGGATGTTGTGAAATCAAGATATCTTCTAAAGGAAACTCTGGATTTGGAATCATTCGGCTGAGAGTCCGCACTGAAACATCTCTATTCACAGCCCAAAAAGCGTACTCCCCTGTTGCTAGCGGTCGCACAAAATTATTCTGCACATACAGCAAACCAATTTCATACTCAAAAACTTGGAATTTTTTAATACCATTTAGGGCATTGACTCGTAGTTTCCGTACAAATTCAGCAGGTAATTCCAAGCTTTCATCTAAGTTGAAAACATGAGATTCCACCTCAATAAAACCACGCCAAAAAGCTGTTAATTGATTAGGCGCAACACTCACCCAATTTTGACCACAGCGTACTAAAGCCGCTTCATTAAATGCCGTTTTAACTACTAAGAGATGCGGCTGTAACTCTGCACCATGATTTCTTAGCAATAATTCCAAATTATCAATCTGACACTCTGGTTGATTGAGATCATAGGTTTTCACATTCCAGTGACGACCAAAATAGTTGTAATTACCAGGTTGTAAAATTTTCTGAAAATCACTGCGTTGATACAAAATCCCAATTTCGTTAGGCTTGATATAAAAAGCTTTCCATAAAGACATTTTCATAGATAATTTGGGTAGTTTTAGCCGATGAAAAAAATTTGATAAAGACATAGTTAAAGTGATTTATTAATTATTAGTAGTAATGAATCACACAGCAGATAACTTTTAATTTTATATTACATATACTAGATATTTTAAACTCTGTAAATGTAGGTTTTTACAGTTCAGTTGCGGGCAAATATCACATCCAGAACTGGATTAAGAAGACTACTACTTATTGCTAAACTACCCTGGGGTAATCTAGAAACAGACAACAACCCTCAAATCTGCCGTTCAGGTAGCCAGTTCCAGAACTCCGGATAGGGAAACCGAAGGGACAGACTCAAGTTAGGGAGAAAACATTCGCGCTGGCTTCGTCACTGCTACTACTTAACACCGCAAGCGATGAGCTGTAGTAAGCCTACATTACAGAGTTTTTAGCAACCTTTTCAGGTTAGTGTTTTCACCTTTTCAGGGTGGGGAAAAAGTACAGGAATCGAACCTGTAACAGATCGATTGGAGGTCGATTGCTCTACCAGTGAGCTAACTTTTAGGGTTTATGTGTAGACGTTATAGGTTACTCTGTAGTACACGCTCAATCCAGTGGTTGATGTGCCAGTCGGGTATACAGAACCTGAACCATAACAAAGCCTATGTATTACGCCTCGTTACTCAACGTAACACAATTAAATATAAAGGCACAATTTATTTCTGGAAAATACCTAATTCTGAAAATGTCGCCGGAAGCGGGGGTCCAGTTTATCTGTTTTTTGCTGGTTACAAGTGAGACAAAGAGTGTGTAAATTACTAATATCGTTTTGACCACCACGAGCTAGGGGGATAATATGATCAATGGTGAGGTTAGCTTCTAGCTTAGTTTTTCCACAGCTTTGACATTGATATTTGTCACGTTCAAATACATATTTTCTTACTGAGGGTGGGATAGGAATGCGCGGTGTTTTATTCATCTTTGATGATCTCAAGAAAGTGAGAGAATAGCGAGGACTTAAGTCCCCACTACAAACTCTAATTATTTACCATAATGAACTAGTACTATCTGTCAAATTTTCGGAATCGACAATATTATTAGTCCCGTTGTCTTCTACAATTTTTGCATCAGTTTCCAAAGGTGGCAGATTTTCGTTACCAATTACAGGTAACAAATGATCATATAAATGCATCGACTGTAAGCAATTATTAATCTGAGAAACGGCTGAGTTATAATCTAGGATTTTTTGTTTAACATCATTCAGCAAGAGGCGATTATTCCGAATTTTTTCTTCAGCTTCTTGTTGCAGTCCTTGTTCTAAATATGCTCGCGCTTGGGGATATTGTTGTAGAATATCATCGGCTTGCTTTTCCGCCATTGGTAACAAGCGACTTTTGAGAGTTTGATTTACAGTTTGAGGAAAAGTTTTGAGAATTGTGTTCTTTACCTTCGGTTCAAATTCTATCTTTAAAAATTGCCTAATTGCGGGTTCTGCTTCTACCATGCTTTCCAAATCATAGGTTTTCGCAGTTTGTTGTAATGTCTGGCGTAATTGATAGATGGAAAAATGACCTTCTTGGTAAAATGTGGGACTCTCTCTGACGTAGCGATCGCATTCTATTGTAGCTTCACTTACTAAAACTTCTACAACTATTTCTTGGACGGTTTTCATTTTTTGTTCAATACCACCGTCATTTCCTAAAAATCGATACAATCTGCTATGATATCCTGATTTATTAATCTTCTCCATCAAATCATTAAATAAATTATTTACTAATTTTCGGGAAGCATCAATCAAAATATCTTCTAATTCATTAGCTAGATAATAAAATGCTTCTACTAAAACAGCTAACAAAGGCGCAGTTGAATTTCTTTTGTGACTGTCAGTAGCACGTTTATAAGCATTAACTACAGAAAAAGTATTAATTAACTCATCTAAACGCCGAATCATCCCTGATTTTAATTGCTTAAAATCAGCCTCAAAATTTTCACAAGAATTATTAATTATTTGGTTGACTTCTTCTTTTATATGCTGGTCAAACTCTTTCCCAATTTCCTGTAATTGCTGATTTAGGCGTTGTAACTCCTGGTCTTTCATCGCCTCGATTTCATCTGGCTGACTATCTAAATCGTGTTTTTGCTCCTGATAATTTTTCTTTAAATTAATACAAATTTCTTGCAAATCATCAGCCAAATTCCTAAAAAGTTCTGGACGCTTTTCTTCTGCTAAATACTTAGTAATCGCTGTGCGAAATTCCTCAATACCGCTATCTTTAATTAGCTGATCAATTAAAGGTGTTCCATGCTGAGATAAAATGCTCACATAAGTTTGGTTAGGACCATTATTATTAGTGATGACAATGGAAAACTGACTAGATGGAGGCTTTCCAGAAATACAGTATTTGTTAAACTCATAAACAAATTGCGGGGTTTCTTCTGTACCATTGAGACTTTTAACACTCTCTGCAAAAATCGAATCTAACCCAAATCTATCTTCAATGCTTGTGTATTTGATTTGACTGCCATAAAATCCCAGTAATCCACTGGTTTTATAAATTCTATTTGTATCTCGAAACTGTTGATTAATTAAATAATCCAAACGCCGCCTTAAGTCCTGATTATCCCAAGTTTCATCAATCCGGTTGAAGGTGTAGAAAATGCGATCGCGTATTGAGTTATTTCCTCGCATCCTTTCTAAAAGTTCTGTTTCTTCCTTAGTCATATCACCAGCCGAAGCAGGTTTTAAGACACAAACCACAGCCGATGTATCAGGATGTTCAATTTTTGCATAGGTTAACTGTGCATCCTTCTCCACAGGTGCATCAATTCCAGGCGTATCTATAATCACATTACCATCTTCTAATAAAGGATGGTTGCAGTAATATTCAATCCTCTTTAAAACAGCACTATTACTACCACGTCTTGCATATCCAGCAGCTTCTTTCAGATTCGAGAAATTAAATTTATCCATTGAATGGGTAGCATTCTTCATCGTATGAATATGTTGACGGTTTGCTTCATACCCATCAAACAGCAATATTAAAGCTTTCGCTTGTTTTGCACGTTCTGATCTACTTTCCCCACCTTCCTGCTGAATAATAGCCTCACAATCTTGATGCAACTTGTTAATTACTCCAGCCTGATTGATATTAACTGTTGTGTCAAGTCTCAACTGTTGACATAAAAAAGTGGCTTGTTCTCTAATTTCAGCTTCACTTAAAAAAGTTAAAACCACCCGTTCTTCATTAGGTTGTGCATATTCAATTTTGCATTCTGTCCCTGTGGCGTGACCTTCTGCACTATATAATAATTCCCGTTCTAGCAGCGCATTAATCAACATTGACTTACCCGCACTAAATGCACCAGCAAAGACAATTTCAAACTTCGGCGAAATCACTTTACCCAAAGAAGTCCGCACAGACATCACATCTTGCGAACGTAAAGAAGCTTCTTCCTGTAAAAGTTTTAATATAGACTCAACTTGCGCTGCTAAATTCTCACACTGAATAGGAACTTCTGACATGATAAAATTACCCTAAATATCTCAGTGTATTCTAAAATTAAATCTAAGTATGTACTCCAGTAATTTTACTGAAAAATCTCTCTATTGCCATTTAACTCTATCTAACGGACTATTTCTTGTGATAGATGCGCTTTAGCATATTTTGTGCATATCTCTAGTGAATTAATTTAAAAATTCTCTGTGTTCTCTGCGTCTCTGCGGTTCGTATTCATCCACACCTTAGACAAAGCATCTAAATCTACCTCCTGCGCCTTACCCACCGCAGTATTTTGAAACAGTACCGTGAACGCACCCGCACCCAGTCTATCCTGGGGGAAAATCCGATAACAGGGAATATGACTTAAATGAGACTGAAATTCACCTAAATAACTAACCCTCACCGCTTCAAACTGAGGAAACCGTGACAACAACCATTCACAAACCTGCTCATTTTCTTCAGGAGAATAAGTGCAAGTCATATAAAGAAGGTAGCCTTGTGGTGCAACTAATTGAGCAGAATTAGCGATAATTCTTTTTTGACGATTGGCACTTTTATTAATAGCTGTAGGATGAAAACATCCAGGAGCTTTTTGACCTTTAGCTAATAAAGATTGCCCAGTACAAGGAGCATCTACAATTACTAAATTACTAGATAATGGTATAATTTCAGCAAAAATCTTAGAGTCTCGATTAACCACAGTACAAGGGTTAACTTGACAACGCTTTAAATTAGAAATTAGCATCCCCAAACGTTTACCAATCACTTCATTACTAATCAGTAACTCAGGTTCTAAAGCTTTCCAAGCAAAGACACTCTTACCACCAGGGGAAGCGCACATATCAAAAACTAAATCTACAGGCTGAGGAATCGTTAATAAAACTGAAGCCGCAAAGACTGACGAAAAATCTAAACAATAAAAATAACCTTGTTGATGTAAAGGATGTTTACCGGGTTTTTCTCCTAAAGATAAGCGCTGGACGAAATCTGGTTGCCAATTTATTGGTAATTCTACCGAAAAAGGCAATATATCTGGCTGATTTTGACACCAAAGAATAGCCGGATTGAAAGGTTGAGGATGAATTAAAGCCTCAATAAATTCTGCTTGTTTATCAGGGTTTTCAAACAAACGCCGTGAGAGTTTAAGTAATAATTTTGATGGTTTTTCCATTAGTAAAACTGTTACAGAGGAACAATGCTATCTAGGGTATTGGCTGCATACTGAAAGTACATTCACCGCCATTCTAATAATGCTTGATCAGTTAACCCACTGCACCGGAGATGGTCATAAATGTTAGATAACTTTCAGGAAAAATTACAGAGAGAAGCCAAATCATGGCGAGATGAAGGACTAATTAGCGCTTCACAGTACCAAAGTCTTGCTGACCGTTATCGGTTTAATAATTTAGAAGCGGCGGCGCGCGATCGCTTTGGAGTAGTTGTCATTTCTCTAGGTAGTATCCTTTTGTGTTTAGGTATAGTTACCTTTGTAGCAGCAAACTGGCAAATATGGTCAAGAGAAGTCAAATTCATCCTCATGATGAGTTTATTTATCTCAACTAGTATCACTGGTTTTTATACATGGAGAGACAGCAAGTCAGGTAATAATCAACGGCAAAAACAGCAACAAAGCAAGCGCATTCTGGGAGAAGGATTATTAATCCTCAGCGCCTTTATTTTAGGTGCAAATATATTGCTGATGGCACAAATTTTCAATATTAACGGTTCCATTGCCGAACTGTTTTTTGCTTGGGGATTTGGTGTATTAGTAATGGCTTACAGTCTATCCTTAAGTTCCCTGGGATTTATGGCCATTATCCTCATTCAAATTGGGTATTGGCTGGGAAGAGGAGACTTTGTAGTTTCTAATGATGAATGGAATTGGGTGCGTTTGGTAGTGCGACATATGCCTTTGCTGTCATGGTTACTATTTGTACCCTTAGCATATTTTTGTCGCTCGCGGTGGATTTTTGCTTTAGCAGCGTTAGTTTTTGCGGTCACTTTGCAGTTAAATCTTAATCCTTTACCACTGCTAAATTATTCTAATATGGCTCCCTGGGTGGCATCTTTTGCCTTTGCATTACCACCAGCTTTATTCTGGAGTTATGATGATTTGCTTTTCCCCACAGTTAATTACAGATTATTCCAACCTCTGGCGCGGGATTTAGCATTAATCTTTTTTGGCTTGGTGTTTTATGCTTTGTCTTTTCGTGAGGAATGGGTAGCCCCAACATTAAATTCCTTTGCGCTAGCTAATAGAACCAATCTGTTTATGTCTCTACCTGTAATTGATTTAGGCATTCTCAGTGGTTTAGCTGTATTGCAATGGTTATCGCTGTTGCGTCTCAGAAATAACCCTCCCCGCCGGGAAGTAATTTTTACCATTGCTCTTGTTTCTACCTTTTTGGGTTTCATTATCATTACACCCTTTTGGCATTTAGCTATTACCCGCATTGATGAATTAGGTAGTTTTATCTTCAATGTACTTTTGGCGTTTTTGGCATCTGGATTAATTCGAGAAGGATTAAAGTTAAATAATAGAAGTACCTTCTGGGGAGGTATGCTATTATTAACTCTACAAATTATTAGTCGGGCGATAGAATACGACACAGACCGACTTTTTCAGTCCCTTGTGTTTTTTATCTGCGGTTCGGCATTAATTAGCGCTGGATTATGGTTTGAAGGTCGTTTCACTAGTAGTTCTAAGTCGTAATTACTGTTTTGTTTGTAACGGTTTGAAAAATTTCATTGGGTGACTAGTTTCAGGTCGCCTATACTAGTGGCTAACATCTCTGTGCATTGCTGTTTTATGGGAATCTCTGCGTCAGTCCTAATTCTGGTATTTAACCAGAAACAATTGTGACAAATAACCCTTAACTTTAGGACTACGCTGATGAGAAATGATTCTTCGGAAACAACTGAAAATCAATCATTTAGAACAGTATCCCCGGAAGTAGAATTTTCGGAGAAGTTGACTTTTAGAGATTATCTGATTGCGACTGAACAACAGGCGAATCAGCCTTTACCTTTTTGGCGGCTCTTACTTCCCCTGTTAATTCAAGCTGGTATAATTCTCGCAGTTCCCACCCAAGCTGCCTATACTAATCTGACTGGTAGGGATGTGATTATCCAAACATTACCTCAAGATCCTAATAATGTGGTGGGAGATTTTTCCCTAGCATTGGAATACAACATATCCCGTGTGGAGAATTTGCGAAGACTTCCCGGTTGGGATGATTTGCTGAGAATGAATCAGGGAAGAAATAGACAATTGCAATCAGGAACTAACTTGTATGTGATTTTGCAAGAGCAACAAATTTCTTCTAGTCGTGGTATTCCCAGCCCTTGGAGACCAATCAGAGTCACTAGCAATGTGCCGCAATTTCTCCCTAGCAATCAAGTGGCTTTAAGAGGGGTATATCAAGATAATACTATTAGCTACGGCGTGGAAAATTACTACCTTCCAGAAGAACAACGCCAGCAAATTAGTAGTGATATTTTCCAAAGCGTACAACAAATTAGGGGCAATAGAGGCGGCAGACAGATTCGCCCGATTACTGTGAGAGTGAAAGTAGACCCTCAAGGTAATGCTGTACCCGTTAGTTTATGGGTACGGGATGGTTACAGTGAGGGTAGCTATCGCAATTATCGTTTTTAAAGAAGCTTTGTAGAGACTTTTCAGACTTGAGGAATTAATCCTCATGATGTAAGTTCCATGCTACACCGCCCGCCGCCCCTGCGCCTGCTATTAAACCTGTACTCATGCCTTGGATAGTTCTTTGTATGGGGTTTTGTGTGAGACAATTGTCTGTGACTGTTTCGGATTGCAAGCAGAGATTGCTTTCTGCCCAACTGGATGTACCGCCGAGAATGACACCAGCAAGACTACAGGAACAAACTAGCAATAACAGGCGCTTGGTTTTTCTATCCATAGATGGATGCTTTAAAGGTGAGAGTGAGTTGACACTCCTCAGCCTAAAGGCGTGAGGATTCTTCATTCATAGACCCAACTTGCTCATACAGGATTTCTCCAGTGCGAGTAGAGGTAGAATCTCCTGAAGCGTTCACCTCGACTACGCTCGGTGAGCGAAGCCGAACCGAAGTTCCCGTATGCCCTACGGTACTCAAGGCTAATTGCAGAATGTTGATAGCAGCATTCCATCTCTATCCAAACTAAAGCCACATTCACAAACATGAGTTCTTGTTGATAAAGATTTCTTAACTACTGCACCACAGTGAGAACACTTTTGAGAAGTATAGGCGGGATTAACTGCTACAGTTATTCTGCCAAACTTAACTCCAAAATACTCCAACCACTTTCTGAATTGAT
>NZ_JAYGHG010000056.1:0-7678 GCF_034931085.1 Nodularia harveyana UHCC-0300
GAAACTCATTTCTGAGTGCTTTGCTGAGGCGATACAGTTCTTTTTGTCCTACTCCTCGGTTATCCATCCAAAAACGGATACTCTTGTTGCGAACAAATTGAGCGGTTCTAATCGCTTCATAAATAGCGGTGTATTGATTTGTTTTCCCTTTGGCTTTGAACTCTAAGACAATCATTTTACGTGGAAAACTTATACGCAACAAATTATATCATATAAAAGTCGCCGTAAAACGGCGAGGCTTTAGACCCAGTTTTTTGGTAAATAAACCACCCATTTCAAATTAGTGAAACCTTTCTGCTGTGTTAGTGACCGTTTTGAATAAAAGACTCCACCTTGGCGACATCTTCTCGACTACCAATAATTAAAGGTGTGCGTTGATGTAGCTTCTTGGGTACGACATCCAAAATATCTACTAATCCTGTAGTCGCACGACCACCAGCTTCTTCAATCAACATCGCCAGGGGTGCAGATTCATAAAGTAACCGTAATTTACCTTCTGGTTTCTGAATTGTCCCAGGATAGAGAAATACGCCGCCTTGTACTAAAATTCGATGGATATCACTGACCATTGCCCCACTATAACGAGCGGTGTATCCTTCAGTCCGATGGACGTAGCGAATATACTCCCGCATTGATTCTTCCCACTGCCAAAAATTCCCTTCATTCACGCTGTATACAGAACCGTGATTAGGAATTTTGATATTTTCTTCCGAAAGGATAAATTCTCCTAAGCTGGGATCAAGAGTAAATGAATGAACGCCATTACCCATCGTATATACCAGCATTGTGCTAGGACCATATAGTATGTAGCCGGCGGCGATTTGCTTGCGTCCGTTGGTCAAGAGGTCAGTAGCTTTGTGATCAATATCGTCGCCTTGTTGTTGACGGATGGAGAAAATAGAACCCAAACTCAAGTTAGTATCAGTGTTCGATGAGCCGTCAATTGGGTCATACAACAAGGTATAGCGGCCAACGGGGCAGTTTTCCGGGATGTAGTAAGGTTCTTCCATTTCTTCGGAAGCAAGGCGACAGACTAAGCCACTTTGCTTAAATACCGAGATAAATACATCATTGGCATAGACATCCATCTTTTTGACGGATTCTCCTTGCACATTTACATCTCCAGAAAATCCCAGAACACCTTCCATTAAACCAGCACGGCTGAGGCGACGAGCTACCAGCTTGCCAGCCAGAGCTATACGATTCATGATCGCACTCAAATCCTGTGCATCTGCGGAAAAAGTTTTCAGTTGCTGGAGTACGTGACGCGATAAAGTTGTACAATCACGATCTAAGCTTTTATCTGTGGGATCATTCATAGACAATTCTAAAGATTCTGGTGCTTGAGTCATTTTTTTACTCCCTAGCATTCTGCTTATGGGTCAGTTATCTTAATGGCAACTTTTGATTGCTGCTTCTATCTTAGAAAGGTATTTTGATAAGTTAAATATGATTTTAGATAAACTAAAGAATTGAAATTGTGCGACGACGTTTGCTGTAATTTCTCTAGTATAATTTTGACATTCACCCCGTACTGAGATATTGGTAGGAATACCCGACTAGTCAAGAAATTTTCTGACTGTTCCGCACTAGCCGGGGATATCTCTGTTGTTTCTATTAACAATCCCCATTTTCATGATGTTGGGGTTCTTGGGCTGAAATTACCCCTGTAAATTTAAATTAATAAATCTATCTGCGTAAATAGAAACCAATCCAGTCGAATAAAGAACATACTTTATTAAAAATCTTCTTTTTTAGTCCAACTTCTTCGTTGGTTATCCTCCCTTGGCTTGGCTTTATTGACTCTTAGTTGACGACCCATCCATTCTGCACCGTCTAATTCTGTAATAGCGGCATCTTCTTGGGCATCTTCATTCATTTCAACAAATGCAAAGCCACGCATCCGCCCTGTTTCGCGGTCAGTAGGTAATACTACTCTTTTAACTTCGCCGTAATCTGCAAATACAGAGCGTAAGTCTTCTTCAGTAGCGTCGTAAGAGAGGTTTCCAACGTAAATAGTCATGTGGGTCACGTAATTTTTAACAAAAAGCGATTAGTTCAGCTGGGGATACAGATATCAACAAACTGCAAAGATGGTAATATTTCCTCTGAATCACCGATGGCGAATGTTGTAGGATAGTGCTGATTATGCTAGCTTTCTCTGCAACTAAAGGGGCCACGGAGCTGAACTGACGCATACGCTCAAATGATAACTGATTGTGTCATTTTTCAAAGTATGTGATTTTACAAACTCAAAGAACATAAAATTAGAGTTTCTTATATATTTTGTATTATCAGTATTTTTGTATTATTTGGACTTGATTTAATTGTGTAATTAGGGCAGACAAGAAGTCTACCCCACAGGAATTTTATTCAATCAATGGAGATTTGCTGAGGTCTACTAGCTTTACCATTAGCTGTCTGATGAGTTGTGGTAGAAGAACCAGTTGAGTTGATTTGTTTATCCAGCCAGCTTTTCACGGGGTCATCCTGGAGGTTGAGCCGCAGCAGACCGGAGAACAATCCGCCGGTAAATGAAATTGGGTGTTTAGTAAATTGTTGAAATATTGGTGACAATTCATCAATGAACATATTTGAGCGCTTCCTGTTATTTGAATTGATCCTAACCTAGAAAATTAGAGATGGGATGCATAGCAAAAGTCAAAAGTGAAAGACTCTCTGTGACTGGGTTTTAAGCTTTTGCCATGTCCTAACAACCTTGGCTGTTGCTATATCTGTTTTCTACAAAGAAATGGAGAGGAAAAGAGGCCGGGGAGTTCCAAATCCCCCCTGCTCCCTGCTCCCTGCTCCCCTGCTTCTTCTCCTATCTCTAGGACATTGGCCCTTGGTCGGGAAACATACACTTGTCAGAGTCACAACCACTAGGGCCAGCTTCTGTTAACTCACCGGAATCATAGCGGCTTAAAACTGCACAGAAATCATCTGTGTTGCGTCGCGCTTTCACTTCTTCAGTTAAGTGCTGATATGTTTGTTTGTCTATGGGTTCAAATGGTAAACGGGGGAAGGATTGTAAATCGTCAAACCGGGCTAAAAGTGCGGCTGAAATATAGCCTTCGTCATTTTGGATGGTTTCGTAAATCTTCTGTCCCAGTCCTTCAACTTCTTCAGACCGCAATTCTAATGTTGCTGATGTGTTGTGAGTGACATACCAACGCTGAACTTGCAGGACAAAATCAAATTGAGCTAGGACAGAGAACTGAGAAACGTCAATTTTATCGGCTCCTGGTAAGTCAGCCCAAGATACAGCTACGGGGATTTCTACCAGCCATTCGCTAACGCGGGGGTCAAAGGGATCATTTAACAAGTTACCCTGTTCATCTTTGTCAGATTGGGAGGGGATAACGCTGTAACCGTAGTCAATGCAGGCTAGGGCTACTGGGTCATTTTTAGCGAAAGTGATGCGGCGAAGAAATCTTTGGGCTTTGGGGGGATGCCAACCAGAACTAGCACCTGTTAATAAGGATTTAGTGCCACTGGGTTGGACTGTGGTACAACGATTGGGACGTTTAATGTTATGGCGATCGCAATATTCCCACACAACCCGATGCACCGTATCTTTCCAGAAGGTTAAATATTTTTGTTCCTCCTGCTTAAAGGCTAATCCTTGGGGAGTTTCCGGTCTTCCTGACTCCCACCAGCGCAGCCAATCCACACCAAAAGCATGAACAAAGAAATCAAATAAACCTGTAAAAGAAACCCCCACAATTGGATCTAATTCCCGGCTTTCTTGATAACGAGGTTCTAAAAATTGATGATTTAAAAGTGCTGCTACAGATAACGCCCCAGCCGTGAAAGCCTCCTCTTGTTCTTTAAAGTTCTGGGGATCAATTTGATTTAAGTGTATCTCCGCCAAATTACAGTTTCCGGTGAGTGTATTACCAAAAACACCCTTATGATACTCTGGCTCATTAAAGCAGTAAGTATTATGTAATCCTGGCAATTGTTCAACACCATTAACAACTTGCCATTTACCTTTGTATTTGGCATTTGTACCTTTACTCACATCCAATCGCTGACAAGGAATCTCCCCACAGTCAGTTATTTGCAAGTAGTATAAATCTTTGCTTCTAACACCATAGTTAGTCACAGCCCCTTGATGAGCGCAAAGATTCAAAGATGAACGAATACCACACTTAGTTAGTAGTAACTGAACTCGGTATCCTCGCTCATAGTCAGAGATATAAATTCTGATCCCATTGCTGTGAGTATTTGAGCCATCTGTATCAGCTAAACCAGCCAGAAAATGTAAAATTGCCGCACGATTCCAACTAGCAATAACATTTAAGGCTTCTGGATTTGTTTTTAGGCTTTTGAGAAATTCCCCAGAAAAACCTAAGTTTGTAGCATCTGTAAAACTAGGTAAGTAGTCATATTCTCTGGTTGCAGATTTATTTCCTGCAACAGATAAAGCTGCTTTTTTGCCATATAACCTAATTTTGGCATTGTCATTTTGATCTGTTGTGCCATCTCCTACAGCTGCGCCCAGAGTGTAAGCATAGCTGACATCAATACTCAATCCATCATCGTACTGAATTGTAAACGGCTCAGTGTGAATACTATATTTGCTAGTATCCATCAAATCTTTTGTTTGTACTTCTTTGTAAGTCTTACCAAACCTATCTTTAACAAAGAAACGGTGATACTCAGTCACATCTAAATATGTACCGTCTCCAAACCGCACACGATACAGGGGAGAATCGCTACTGGTTTGAAATGGTTTAACTTGACTCCATTTTTCACCATTCCAAATTTCAACTTCACAGCCCACAACATCTTCAATTTTGTGGATTCCATCTCTAGTAATCAGTAAAGTATCACCACTGACACAATGGAAATTAGAGCCGATAATTTCGCCACAATTGTGTGCCACAATGCCGTTAGCATCAAATCGAGAAACTCCAGGCACAGTACAGTCATAAACTGCTTCTACACCATCTGGCACAATATCTTTGATTTTAACTGAGAAACGCTCACGATTTAGCTGTCGTTTGTATTGACCACATAATTCTTCTAAGCGTGCAGCTTTTTTAGGCTCCTGAAATCCCACGATTGTTTGGAAAGAAGAGATATTATCATTAGCAATCACCAGTTCATGCTGTGCCTGACAGAGATATAAAGCTGGTTCACGATTACTATCAGGAAGATGGCGATCGCTTTCAGGACGACGTTCTTGATAAATTGTAGAAATAATCCCCAAGCGGGACAGCATTCTTTGAACTCTCTTCAAGGTTTCAAGATTGCTTTGTGCCAGTCTGACACTAACACCTTTTTGTTGATTACCTTGGACACTGCCATCAGCATCGAACAAGCCACGCAAAAAGCCACGATAAAACTCATAGCTGGCTTGCTCAATTTTATCTGTGGGTATTTTATTCTCTAAGGTAACATCATAATCTGCTGCCAATCGAGCCAAGTTTGATGAATTGATGACTCGATGTTTTAGCTGTTGATGGTAGCATCCCGATTCTGTGGAACCTGAAAAATCAACAGCATTTTTGTTTACCCTGAGCGTAGCCGAAGGGAGTAAAGTTACAGCATATTTGCCCATTTCGTCTTGGGTGTCTTCCCAATATCGGAGATAGGCTGTTTTACCCCATTGTGTTGCAGCAAGGCTACCATCGCCAATCAGATTCCCTAGCAACCAACCCTGCTCAAAAGTACCAAAACTTTCCCAAGGTTGAACTCCACGATGGTTATGAACCAAAATAGCATCGCCAGGGTGCAAATCTTGAGTTTCTACCCACTCGGTGTATTGCTTTTTCTGGGTTTGGGCTGTTACTTTCAGTAGCTGATGATTGCCTGTTAAACGCAATTCATAGCCTTCTTGAGTGATCACTTTAAATACAGGCTTGACTCCTGTCAACCAAAAGCCATCGGTTGTAGTGCTGAATAATTCGCCATTGACATATACACTCAATTGTTTGCCTATCAAGTCTTTAACTTGTCGCGCACCTAATTCAGTGTGAATCCAAGTGTCAGCAGTAATACACGGATTTAAACCGTAACGAGCTAAACGATGTTCTAGTTCTTTGGCATCCAAATCAGGATAGTGTGCTTGTAACCACTCTTTTGCTGTTCCTTGTTCATAGGATTTCAAGAAATCAACTTTTAACTCTTGTGTTGGTAGCAAATCACAGTTAGATCGAGCAACTGCTTCACCAGCCCATTGAATCGCACCTTCGCCACTGTAATACTGTTTGCGAACAGCTTCTACACATTCTTCTAATGTGGGCTTACGGTGAAAGACTCTTGTATGGTTGGCCATCCGTAAAGCGTCACGCTCAGGATCAATACGCCAGTTGCCATTTTCATCCTGTTGCCAAAGGTTATCTTTGGCAGTTGCGCCTTGTTCATCGTCTGCCTTGAACTGTCTCATCCCCGCGCTTCTTCTAATATTCCCTGCAACAATTGTCACAGCAGCCTGATCGATTAACAAGCAGCATTCCACTGAATTTAATTGTCGTCCTCTGGCTTTATTGAGGATGGATGCACAACGTTGATAAAGTCCTGGTAACTTCACAGGATTAGCCACGCCGCCAAAGCCCTTGAGAGTTTCTCCCGATTGGCGAACATCACTGAGATCAACGACTATTTGCACTTCTGCTGTAAATCGCTCATCTGTGGAAAGTTCCAATAAGCTTTTATAGGATTCCACCCAACCTTCACGACTATCTCCCACATGGATGGTAACGCTGTTACCTTCTATCTCGGTTTGAGTGTATTCACGTCGGGATTCTGGTGATGTGCTACCAATTTCTCCTCTGACTGTCACATTTAAGTAATTGCGGATGGGAGGTAATTGATTAATATATTGCGGTTCTATAACGGCTCCAGTACCACACCCCATCATGGCTAAATCCATCATTAACCCGAAGGCTTGCCAGTCTTGCAGGTTAGTGGAGGTGCAATTGTAAGCCCCGGAAAAGTTTTTGGGTTTGGTGATCCAGTCAGTACCACCTACCCACAACCAGCGTCCACTGGGTAGGGCTTTGAGGTTGCGTTGCATATTCTCTAGGATGGCAATTTCCACTGGGTTGAGCTTCCCTAGTTCGATAATGCCTTGGATGGTGCGATCGCATACCTCATCCCATGTTTCCCTCAAACCTGCCTTTGTGCGGCGGCTATAGGTTCTAAAAAATACAGGATTCGCAGCTGGGGCGGTTTCTGGAAATTCTGCACTCTGACGTTTTCTTTCTAACTCTCGAACCATAATCAAGTTTTGTTGCTTGCGAACAGATTATGACTATACGCTAACTAGATTTAGGATTAAAGATTGTCAAATTTTACGTTTTGCGCTACTACTGCTGGTGTACTAATTGCAACTAAAATATTTGATGTATAATGTGTTTCCCCTCTAGAGAGATATCCTCTACTTAGTGATCATCAAAACGTATAAAATTATTTTCCTTCACAGTGTTTTTGCATGAATAACATTGCCACCTCATGGATTTTACTCATGTTGGCATGGTGAATTTTTGTGATATCTTCTGGTCATTAGCTAATTGCATCAATGAGTATGAGTTTGCGACATAAGAGGATGTTTGAAAAGTTTTTAATGTATAAATTGACCCCTCTCCAAACCTCTCCCCTGCAAGGAGAGAGGCTTTGAAAACCCCATTCCCTTGTAGGGAAGGGGGGTAGGGGGGTTAGGTTTTTG
>NZ_JAYGHG010000057.1:0-7635 GCF_034931085.1 Nodularia harveyana UHCC-0300
CCAACTACAACAGAAATGGTTGATAAACTAATCTCAGTTGCACTCGACTTAATCAATCCTCAACATTTAAGAAACTGGTTTGCTAGTTGCTGCTACTGTACTTCATAATAGCCGGAAATGCTGTATAGCAGCGATTCTGAAAAAAACCGATGGTACAATAATTCGTCTTTTTGAAACTGTACCTCGGCAAAAAAGATAATTTGGGGTGTTACATCTGGTGGTGGTAAAAATACCCCATCAATCCGAAATGTTGGTTCTTTGACTTCAACTGATTCAAAGCGATAATTTTGGGCTGCTGTTGGGGGCTGTTCTATTAATTCAAATAGCAGCCGAGGGGAACGCTGAAAAAGTTTATAAAAAATGGCATCACGTCTCACAAAGTAATCCTCTTCAGGTGTGGACTAACTAGAGTTGATAATAGCTCGTATAAAAATACATATCACAAAACTTACCCCCAATTGTTTCTAAATATTCAGCATTCAGGATGGCATCAATCCCATTTCCTGTAAACCTTGGCGTAGTCTGTTAGCTTCTGCGGGGTTTTGTTGTTCGTAAAGCAGGATGGAATTTTGAAAGGCTGTTAAACTACCTTGAACATTGCCAACTTTTAACTGTACTACCCCTAAATTTTGATAGGCTTGGGCATAGTTGGGATTAAATTTGATGGCTTTTTGGTAAGAGGCGATCGCATCAGTAAATAAACCCAAAGCTTTGAATAACATTCCCAAATTATAATATCCTACAGCAAAAGTAGGGTCAATTTTTAAAGCTGTTTCATAAGCTGTTTTAGCACCATTCACATCACCAGAAGCTTTTAATAAGTTGCCTAAATTGTTATATGCACCTAATTTAAGTATAGGATAAATTGGCAGTTTAATCGCCGATTGATAATGATTTATAGCTTGTTGAGTATCTTGTAAATGATTGTGGGCAATGCCTAAATGGTAATGTAATTCATATAAAATTTCATAGTTTTCTGCTGGCGTTCCTTCCTCATTTACAGAAATCACCTGCTGTAAACCTCTTTTTAATAACTTTAACCCTGGGGTAAGTTTACCACTCTGCACATATAATGCTCCTAACTTACTGCAAAGATAGGGATCATTGGGATGGGTAGCTAGAAAAGCCTCCATTGTGGTTTTGGCTTTAGCGTATTTATTATTTTGGGCGATCGCCGTTTTCTGATATCCTTTATGTGAAATAGCCACCCCTTGTAAATAACCAATTTGCCAATGAGGTTCCTGGTTTAAAATTGCCGAGACACTCTCATCTACCAAAGCATGATAGGGACGTTCAAAGTGAATCTGGGGATGATTACGAAACAATCGAGACACCAAAGAATAAGGAGATTGTTCCGCGCCTACTTCTTGACGTACCAGGTTAATTAGCAGATATTCTTCATTTTCAATTGCCGCCCTGATTTGTGGTATGATTTCCCTCGTTAGAGTTTCATCAGCATCCAAGACCAAAATCCAATCACCAGTTACATATTTGAGTGCTGCATTTCGCGCCGCGCTGAAGTCATCACACCATTGAAAATGATATACTCTCGCACCCAATTCTTGAGCAATATCAGGAGTGCGATCGCTTGAACCAGTATCTAGTATGATCATTTCATCCACCACACCCTTCACACTATTTAAACATTTAGGTAGTGTGGCTACTTCATTTTTAACAATCATGCAGAGACTTAGTTTCATATCACCGAAAAACTATGATTTCTGGTTAATGGGCTGATATCACCGAATTTAATTATGTGCCAAAATCGGCATTCGGTAATCATGTATAAATTTATCAGTGGTGTAATGTAAATTACCTTTAAATTAAAGTTAACTAATCATATAACTTTAAACTCATCAAATATTATACATACCCTGTTATAATTCTTCTATTCCAGTACCTACTTAACAGGAATATTATGATAAATAATTAAGATATTAATTATCTCTTAATTACAAACTCTTGCAGGTTGATCAGTTACATCAATGAAGTTGCATAGAATAAGATTTCCAGAATAATTGAACGCAGATAAAGACGGACAAATTAATGGATTTTATAATTCTATGCAGCCTTAGATAAAATTGGTATTACAGTAATTTATCAACCGCAGTAGTAAACTGTTCATAAGGAGAAACACCCACAATAGTTTCTGCTAAATTACCATCCTGGAATATTAAAACCGCCGGAATGCTACGCAGACCAAATTTTTTGAAAATGGGCTTATTATTATCAACATCAACCTTTACCACCTTAACGCGATCTTTGTATGCTTCCGCTAATTGATCCATCAATGGACTCACAAGACGACAAGGACCGCACCAAGTAGCTGTAAAATCAACAACTACAACTTTTTCATTACTTAAAAGAGCATCAAATTCACTTTCTTCCACATAAGCAACTGTATCACTAGACATGATTTAAATTCTCCTATCTCAAATTTTAGTAAAAAACTAACTATAAAAACTATACTCCTTTCTGCGCGTCAAGAAAAAATTATCAAATTCTAGATCAAAAATCCGTGATTATTTGCATCAATGAACAAAAATAGCCACACCATAACCTACTCAAAAATCATACATCTTAGCCATATAATAGATATAGATATTCCCCAATGGACTGGTGATCCTCCAGTTGAATTTAGCACCGTCGCTAACATCCCAGAGGATGGTTATTATCTGCGACGTTTTAGTTTAGGAGAACACAGCGCTACTCATATGAATGCGCCTAACAGTTTTCACCAGCATGACATAGGAATTGACCAATATTCGGCTGAGTCGCTGGTATTACCTGGGGTAGTTATCGATGTCTGCGAAGCAGCACAGCTAAATCCTGATTACGTCTTGACTATTGCTGATATTCTGGCTTGGGAGGAAAAAAACGGTGAAATTCCTGCGGGGAGTTTAGTTATCCTTTATACTGGATGGCAAGATAAATGGTTAGATAAAAATGCCTTTTTTAACCGAGATTCTCAGGGAATTATGCACTTTCCTGGATTTAGCTACGATGCGACTCAGTTTCTGTGGGAAAAACGGCAAATTGCTGGTTTAGGTATTGATACTCATGGTGTAGACCCTGGAAAAGATCAGACTTTTGATATTAATAGTCTAGTATTGGCACAGCAAGGGATTATTTTGGAAAATCTCACCAATTTAAATCAGCTACCAGCTACAGGTACTACTTTAATGATTGGTATTTTGAGGTTGCGTGATGGTTCTGGTTCACCGGTGGGGGTATTGGCGTTAATTCCATAACTTGTTCAGAAATATTCACTTTTCAGAAAATTGTAACGCGCCTGATCATCAGTAAGAGAAAATTAATCGCTAAAATAGAGAAACTACATCAATATTAAGCAATAGTTTGGTAATTCAACCATAAATCAGCCAGAATATTTCATCAGTAATAAATATGATTGTTTATTTGTGGTGACTTTGCTGTTTATGTAGATTTTAGCCAAAGTAATTTTCCAAAAATGGAAGGTGTGATATGACAATTACTTTAGACCATACAATCATCCCTGTACATAACAAAGACAAGTCTGCACAGTTTTTTGCAGAAATTTTTGGGCTAAAAGTTAATAGTCCCGTTAGTCATTTTGCTGTTGTGCGTGTCAATGACCAATTAACTTTCGATTTTGCTGATAGAGAAGAATTTGAATCTCACCACTATGCTTTTCATGTCAGTGATGAAGAATTTGATGCCATTTTTACCCGCATCAAAAACATGGGAATTGAATATAGTAGCGACCCCATGCATCAAAAGACGGGTGAAATTAATCAGAGAATGGGAGGACGCGGTTTTTATTTCTATGACCTCGATGGTCATAATTTAGAATTATTGACTCGTGCTTAACTTCAAAGTTAATAAAATTGCAGGAGTAGCCCAGATTAATTAATCCAGACTACTGCTGCTACACCCCTTGCACAATAAAAAGATACCACTGACTAAAAAGGTATGTCTGCCAAATTGCCAAATAACGGTGTTTTGCTGGGTTAGGTTCTAGAAAAAAATCCGGTTTGTGGGCAAAAATTTAATTTAATGTCGTAAATTTGAGTTTATTAACCAATTTGTTGGGTAATGGTTATCTATGCTACTAAATATCTGTTATAGTTTTATCGGTTCTGGTGTTGCCAGACCAAGCATACCCCTAAAAATCCAGAGAGTTGGCGACTGTCTTATGTTAAGTCCTGTAGTTACCCTCAGCATCTTTCAAAAACAACCAGACCCCCAAACATTTTCCCCTGGTGAAGTCATTTTTAAGGAAGGACAGCCTGGTGATTGTATGTATGGGATTTTAGAAGGAGAGGTGGAAATATTAGTTAATGACAAGAGTATAGAAATAATTCATTCCGGTGAGGTGTTTGGTACTGGTATACTTGTGGGGATTAAAGCAAGAACCTATACGGCGATCGCTAAGACTAATTGTAAACTTGCATATTTAGACGAGTCTGGGTTTCTGTTTGCAGTTCAAGAAACGCCTGTATTTGCAATTAAGGTGATGAAAAGTTATTCAGAACGCCTCAGTCGCTTGCAGCATAAGCTATAGAATTTAACTCGCTGCAAATTCAGTATATTGTGGGATTTGATTGATGCTATTATTCATGAATGGCATGAAAGTGCGATCGCTATTAGTAGTCCTGAGTTAGCAGCAGCTTTTAATGGTCAGGCTGATGAAATCCCATTAACACAGCCATCTATTAGCGGTGGTGGGTGAATTTTTTTTCATGTAAAGCCTATACTAAAAATTAAGTAATTTTTACAAAAGTCATGAGTACCCAAACTAATTCGCCTCCTGGTGTTGATTATGCACCCTTGGAATTGCAAGGGGAATTAATCGCTATGCAGCAATTAATGATTGAGGATTTATTACCTATTGCTCAAAGTAAAATTCCTGAAAGTCAACAAGAATTACATTTCCAACTTTTAGAAAAAAATCAAAATAATCAATTAAATGAATCAGATAGGTTGTTGTTGAAGTCGCTGCGAGTGAGCGCTGATTATTTAATGTTGAAAAAAGCCTATGCTTATGCACTTTTACGGTGGAAAGGCTATTCTCTGCCAGGTTTTGAGCAATTAGTAGATTAATATCAGTGTCATCCATCCCTAAATCTATTCGTCAACAAGTCATTAATGAGGCTGGATATAGATGTGAATATTGCCGCACATCTAGCCGTTTAATAGGTATGCCTTTAGTTATGGATCATATTTTGCCTAGTTCATTAGGTGGAAGTGATGAGCGAGAAAATTTATCTGCTTCCTGTTATCGCTGTAATGAATTTAAAGGGGCAAAAACAAAGGCTAATGATCCTGTAACTAATGAATCTATATCTTTGTTTAATCCTCGTCAACAAAGATGGTTAGAGCATTTTCAGTGGGCAAATGGTGGTACTCATATTATTGGTATAACTGCTTGTGGAAGAGCAACGGTTCTAGTTTTAAGGTTAAATAATGAAGATATTGTACAAGCTAGGGCAATTTGGATTAGTTTAAATTGGCATCCTCCTAATGATTAATGACGCTGAGATTTTTGGGTCTTTATTTAGAAGCCCTGGCGATTATAAATCGCGGAACCATACAAACGAAATCCACCTGCGTGGACTGATAAACAAGATTTTGAACCCGCTTAGGCGTGTTTTGTATGTGTAGATGCGAATTATAGCAAAAGTCAAAAGTCAAAAGTCAAAAGTCAAAAGTGAAAGACTCTCTGTAACTGGGTTTTAAGCTTTTGCCATGTCCTAACAACCTTGGCGGTTGCTATACATTCGCCGGATGTTTAAATATTTTTTATCTCACGCAAAGGCGCAAAGTCGCAAAGGAAGAATCGCAAGGTTTTAACTAATTGCAAATTCGGTATATTTTCTGATATCGGCTGGTTGGAAGGCTAAAACTATTTGATTTTTAGGAATACCAGCGTTAACAAGTTCGTTGGCTATACCGTATTCTGTTCCGTCCCTTTGAATCCAGATTTTATCGTTGATTATGTCAATATGAACTAAGCAACCATGCACTCGTTGATTATTTTCCCAGCCTAATGTTAGTAGTAGGTAATGGTTGGCGGTTTGGTCTATTATTAGTTGTCTTTCTAGTTCTCCGTAGGCGTAGGAAAGTTGGGAATATTCGGTTAAGATTTTTTGAATGATTTGGCGATATTTATCTAAGGTATCCATTGCAGTATAATCTCTTGTTTGGAGTCGAAGACAAGTAAACAAAGGCGTTGATTTTCTAATAATATTGTACCAACTGGTTCTTGAAATAGTTCTGAGTAGGTTTCTTGACGAATAGCGAGATATAAGCGGCGTTCAGGTTCTAAGCGTGAGAGAATGTCGTAATATAAGATATATTGCCCTAAAGCGTTTTCTAGGTCGGTGACTGGAGAAGCACCTATAAAGCTTTTAATTTCGATTGCTATTTTCTGTCCGGTTTTTTCGGCGGCTATGAGTTTTTCTGCACCTAAGTCTATATATAAATCTCTTGTACCCCATTTGAGAACAAATGGATCTTTAGTGATTTGCCAATTATCTTTTTCTAGGGCATTTCTAACGGTATTATGGTAAATGTCTTTAGCTGGCATAAGAATAAATTTATACTACAATATATCGTATATTAATTTGGGTATTTACAAACAGCCCTGGCGATTATAAATCGCGGAACTATACAAACGAAGTCCACCTGCGTGGACTAAAACAAGATTTTTGAACCTACATAAGCGGGTTTAATCTGTGTAGATCAAGTTCTAATTTAGTAACATAGGATATACTGAATTAAAGTATTTTCTAGATCACTAAATGAGGAAAAATCTATGACTATGGAAAATAATACTATTCCCCCTATTGATTATGCACCTCTGGAATTGCAAGAGGAATTAATTAATATGCACAAATTAAAAACTGAAAAATTATTAGAAATTGTTAAGGGTGAATTTCCAGAAATTCAAAAAGAATCTCAGAGGATGTTTGAAAAGTTTTTAATGTATAAATAAACCCCTCTCCAAACCTCTCCCCGACACGGAGAGAGGCTTTGAAACCCCCATTCCCTGGTAGGGAAGGGGGGAAGGGGGGTTAGGTTTTTGGAGATTATTGGTTTCATCTAATACTTTTCAAACACCCTCTCAGCTATCCCTATTAGCTGATAATTCAGATAATCAGCAAAGTGAATCTGAGAAAAATAATCAACTAAGTGAATCAGATAAATTTTTAATTAAACGAGCTTATGCTATTGCACTTTTGTACGCTCAAGGTCGTTCTCAAGAAATTAAGGATCTTTCCAAAAAGAAAGACACAGTTGATTTTGCAAGAGTATGGACTAAGTTAATAGTTTCTATAAACTCTACTATTGATGATGAAACTTTAAATAACTGGATTAATCAATTTGATTGTGTGATTGCAAGTCCTCCCTTTCAAACTAAAAAACATCAATGTATAGAATTACTTTTACTGGATAATTTAAGACTAAATAAGAATAGTAATGAGTTAGATAGGAATTGTAAGTGCTTTATTCCTGTAATAAACCATATACCCCTCTTCTGTCACTTTCCGGAATAAGGAAGTAGTTAAGGAGCTAAATCATCCAGAATCATAAAAGGGTTTAAATTGATTCATGGCTGCAATTAAATTATTGAATCCCAGTAACAACTGTGAA
>NZ_JAYGHG010000058.1:0-7490 GCF_034931085.1 Nodularia harveyana UHCC-0300
CCACTCCTTCTCTGCTTCCAGAAGCTACTGCTTGTTCTGATGATTCTGACTTGTCGAAAGCTGCATAATTTGATTGCTTGACTTCGGGGGTTGTTTTCTTCTTCTTTATACCCCCTGAACGCTTACAAACTTTGGAAGTTTCTTTGCTTGAGAGCTGCTAAAGTCCAATGGAGTTTCAGGTAATTTTTTATATGTTGAAGCTTCGGGATCTGAGAGCGGTGTTGTTCATCAACTAAAGCGTAAATTTTCTCTTTAATTAAAATATTTGTATCTAGCCGCCGAGACAAGGAAAATTTTTGATTATGAGCGCCAGTCCAAATTGTGCGATAGGCCAAACACTGATTCACGAAAACTGCATCACCGAACTGAGCTATACGAATCCAAGAATCAATATCATCACAGTTAGCATCGAGTTGGGAATCCCAACCAGAAGTTTGAGCAAAAGCATCACGACTACAAGCGACCTGAACAGGTGTACCAAAGGGTACAAGCTCTAAGAGCATACCGTAGTGAAGATCAGCTTGTGGGATAGAAAAAGCTAAACCAGGGCCAATTTGGGGAGTACGACTGAGTTCAATTTCATCACTATCCACCTGAGCAGCCACACAAGAACAGATCACAGCACCTGGACACAAGGCGATCGCACGGCTCATTTCTGCTATACAATTGGGAGCCAAATAGTCATCATCATCCAAAAACTTAATCCAGTCACCACTAGCTTGTTTTACTCCAGCATTTACCGTTTCCGCGTGACCTTTGTTCACCGGATTGCGATGATAAACAACAGAGTTACCTAAGCTTTTGATGTATTCTTCAGTTTCATCAGACGAACAGTCATCAGCAACTACTACTTCACAAGGTATCGTCTGGTTAAGAGCAGAGTGAATGGCTCGTTTCAGCAAATTTAAGCGATTATAGGTAGTAATGACAACACTAAATTTCATAATTTGATATCCGTAGCAGAGACTCATACAATATACCTTCGATGTTCAGTCTGTTGTAATTAATAAAATTATCGAGATTTTGATCTAAATAAGTAGACTGAAAGAGGATTATCGATTTATGATTAGTGATTGTGAGTTTTTAAAGTAGAAAGACTATGAGCGCTCAAGAAATTATCCGCTCCATTGAAGCGGAACAACTAAAATCGGATCTGCCTATTATCTATGTAGGCGATACCGTAAAAGTCGGTGTCAAAATTAAAGAAGGACAAAAGTTTCGTGTACAACCCTACGAAGGGGTAGTGATTGCTAGACGTAATGGTGGCATTAACGAAACTATAACAGTCCGCCGCGTATTCCAGGGGATTGGTGTAGAGCGGGTATTTTTGCTACATTCTCCCCGCATCGACAACATTAAAGTCATCCGTCGCGGTAAAGTCCGCCGTGCTAAACTCTACTATTTACGCGATCGTGTAGGTAAAGCTACCCGGATCAAGCAACGGTTTGACCGTGCCTTGTAAGTCTCGGCCCAAAGTATGGGAAAAACTTCTACGAACAAGCGGCTTATGCCGCTAATTTGTTCCTCCGACAAAAATAAGGTACAATAATGGAGAAAATGCGTTATACTAAAAAAGGTTCAGCGCAATAGCTGAATCAAACGCACCTTGTGCGCTCTTAGTTCAGTTGGTAGAACGCAGGTCTCCAAAACCTGATGTCGGGGGTTCAAGTCCTCCAGGGCGCGCTTACAAGCAAAAATACACAGCCCGGAAGAACAACACGCCTGCTAAAATAGCAGATAGTGCTAGTTATTTCGGGTGTAATTATTTTAAATTTACAGCTTTTTTGCTTCCAGTAAGTATGATGGAGTCACGGCTGTGAACCTGGACGAAAATTAGCAAGGTATAGCTTTATTTAAGAAAAGGGGGGAAAACGACAGTGGCCAAAAAAAATGAAGCAGAAATGCCAGCAGAAACCAATGGATTCAGTTTAGGTAACTTCTTTCAGGGTACGAAAGAAGAACTGGAAAAAGTGGTTTGGCCAAGTCGCAAACAGCTAGTGAGCGAATCAGCAGGTGTGCTATTAATGGTTACACTATCTGCATCGTTAATATATTTGGTCGATGGATTGTTCGGTTGGGTAGCACAACAGGTATTCTGATGACTTCTGCAACAGACGAACCATATAACTCAGCGTTCCATTCTGAGGAAACAGCAGAAACAGCCCTCAATCGAGCGCGCTGGTATGCAGTACAAGTAGCCTCAGGTTGTGAAAAACGTGTTAAGACAAACTTGGAGCAACGTATCCAAACGTTTGATGTATCTGACAAAATTGTCCAAGTGGAAATTCCTCACACCCCAGCCGTGAAAATCCGCAAAGATGGTACTCGTCAGCACACAGAGGAAAAAGTTTTTCCAGGTTATGTGCTAGTGCGAATGGTGTTGGATCCTGTAACTAAGGAAATTCCCGATGATACTTGGCAGGTGGTGCGAAATACTTCTCACGTGATCAATTTCGTGGGAGCAGAGCAAAAACGTGGTACCGGCAGGGGTCGGGGTCACGTTAAACCAGTACCTTTAGGTGCATCAGAAGTAGAACGGATCTTCAAACAAACTAGCGAACAGGAGCCAATTGTCAAAATTGACATGGCTACTGGTGATAAGATAGTGGTGCTTTCAGGTCCTTTTAAAGACTTTGAAGGCGAGGTGATTGAGGTCAGTCCAGAGCGAAGCAAATTAAAAGCCTTGCTCTCGATTTTTGGTCGAGATACACCAGTGGAATTGGAATTTAATCAGGTAGAAAAACAGAGCTAACACAAATGGCGAAGAAAGTAGTAGCGGTCATTAAACTGGCCCTGAATGCTGGAAAAGCCAACCCAGCACCACCAGTAGGACCCGCATTGGGTCAACACGGTGTGAACATTATGATGTTCTGCAAAGAGTACAATGCCAAAACAGCAGACCAAGCTGGAATGGTAATACCTGTAGAAATTTCGGTGTTTGAAGACCGGAGTTTTACATTTGTACTCAAAACACCACCAGCATCAGTACTGATTCGCAAGGCAGCGAAAATTGAAAGAGGCTCTAGTGAACCCAACAAAAATAAAGTTGGATCAATTACAAAAGCTCAACTCCAAGAAATAGCCCAAACGAAAATGCCTGATCTGAACGCCAATGACATAGAAGCGGCGATGAAGATTGTGGAAGGTACTGCCAAGAATATGGGTGTAACTATCTCGGACTAGTCATGAGTCATTAGACAAATGACAACAGAAAAAACTTATCGGGGGAGAGATATAACCTCGTAATTACCCCAGGAGAGAACAATGGGAAAAAAATTATCGCGCCGCTTGCAGGCGCTGCTAGAAAAAGTAGAAGATAGGGAATATACCCCTTTGGAAGCTTTAAGTCTACTGAAAGAAACAGCAACAGCTAAGTTTCCCGAAGCGGCTGAAGCCCATATTCGGTTAGGAATTGACCCCAAGTATACAGACCAACAGTTACGGACAACGGTAACACTGCCTAAAGGTACTGGACAAACTGTACGGGTAGCAGTAATTACCAGAGGCGAAAAAGTTGCTGAAGCCACCAATGCTGGTGCGGATGTAGTTGGCTCTGATGAGCTGATTAACGAAATTCAAAAAGGTATGATGGATTTCGACAAGCTGATTGCTACACCAGATGTAATGCCACAGGTGGCAAAACTTGGTAAACTGCTAGGTCCTCGTGGTTTGATGCCATCACCTAAGGGTGGAACTGTGACATTTGACTTAGCTAGTGCGATCGCTGAATTTAAAGCTGGTAAATTAGAATTCCGGGCTGATCGAACTGGTATTGTCCATGTTATGTTTGGTAAGGCATCCTTTTCGCCGGAAGATTTGTTAGTAAACTTGAAAGCGTTGCAAGAGACGATTGACCGCAACCGTCCAGCAGGAGCTAAAGGGCGTTATTGGCGGACAATTTATGTAGCTTCCACTATGGGGCCATCAATTAAAGTTGATATCAATGCTCTACGCGATTTGAAGGTGAACGAAGCAGCTTAACAGGTATTAGGGACGAAAGAAGAGAAAAGATATTTACAAACATCTGTTTCTTTAACTCAGTACCTAATGTACTCCAGTACCAAAACTAAATAAGCAAAGCCGGAGACAGCAGGAGCCATTGGCTCAAAAATCCTGCCGAGGTTAAAGCTCTAATTGCCTGAATTCTCACCCGTTGAGGTGTGATAACAAAGGTATGATGAGTTTTCCCCTCCTACCCCGGCTCACATAGCTGGGGTTAATTGTTTTTACTGGCTGATAGTAAAACAAAGAAATTCGGCACACTGTTACCAATAAATGGTAATGCCATTTTTAAATGGGCTGCTCCCGAATTAATACCTGTGAAGAAAAACCCAGCGACCAGTTGAGTTAAAGCAGGAAGTAAAACAGAATTTACTCTCAATAAGTAGATTTAAAAAAGTTTTGCTTAATGGAAAATAATGATTTTGCCCTTGGAGGTAAAACTAAACATGGGTAGAACGCTAGAAAATAAAAAAGAGATAGTAGCTGATCTCAAAAACAGTCTGAGTGAGTCAACTTTGGCACTGGTAATTGATTATCAGGGGTTAACTGTTGCTCAAATCACTGACTTAAGGCAAAGGCTACGTCCCAGTGGCGCTGTATGTAAGGTCACTAAAAACACCTTCATGGGTATTGCCATTGACGGTGATGATAACTGGCAACCACTTTCGGAATTGCTCCAAGGTTCTTCGGCCTTTTTGCTGGTTAAAGAAGACTTTTCATCGGCAATTAAGGCTTATCAAGAGTTCCAGAAAGCTACCAAGAAGACAGAACTTCGTGGTGGCGTTATGGAAGGTCGCCTGCTCAAGGAAACCGATGTCAAAGCTTTAGGAGACTTGCCATCCAAAGAGCAACTCATGGCGCAAATTGCTGGAGCTATCAATGCCTTGGCTACCAAAGTGGCCGTGGGTATCAACGAGGTTCCCAGTTCCTTGGCTCGTGCTTTACAGGCTGTGGCTGAAAAAGAAGGTGACAGCACCGACAATGCGGCTGAATAAAATTCGCCAAATTACATCCAATTTTGCCTGCTGGAATTTATGCTTAATTACAGCTTTTGGTGGGCAGAAACTAAATTTACATTACAGGAGTTATATCAATGTCTGCTGCAACTGATCAAATTCTCGAACAATTGAAAACCCTATCTCTGTTGGAAGCATCTGAGTTAGTTACACAAATTGAAGAAGCTTTCGGCGTTAGTGCTGCTGCACCTGCTGGTGGCATGATGATGATGGCTCCTGGTGCTGCTGCTGGTCCTGCGGAAGCAGCAGAAGAAAAGACCGAGTTTGACTTAGTACTAGATTCTGTTCCTGCTGACAAGAAGATTGCAGTACTGAAAATTGTCCGTGAATTGACTGGTTTAGGTCTCAAAGAAGCAAAAGATATGGTGGAAGCTGCACCTAAAGCAATCAAAGAAGGTATTGCAAAAGAAGCTGCTGAAGATGCTAAGAAGCGCATCGAGGAAGCTGGTGGTAAGGCAAGTGTGAAGTAATAGAGATTGTTCCTCAAAACTTGTAGTTTAGGAACTTTCAGAAAAAGCCTGCCTGTGCAGGCTTTTTTTAATGCAAATTAGCATCCCAAACGCCAATGTAAATCCGATCTTGCTGATTGCGTTGAATTACACCTTTTAATCCCCCAATATTAAAAGAGTATTGCCTTGTTTGGCGATCGCTCACTTTTTGGAGTCCTTGGTTGATATCATTATTAGCATTACCACCCAGCATTCCCTCTAATGTTCTTTGCATTACTTCCGGCTGGGTAGATTGGGCAAAAGACACTTCAGTTTGCCGTAATACTCCCGTTTGGAGATCAAATAAGTAACCAAGATCAACATTGTTTTCTAAGTTATAAAGAAAAGCACGAGTATTCCATAACCCCTTAGAAGTTTTATTGGGCTTACCTAAAGCAGCTCTGACAGCATCTTGAGAAGTGCCTGTGGGAAATGCGGGTACAGTGGAAGTCTCAGTATTGCTCGGAACAGGATTTGGATTTTGTTGCGGTGGTGGTTCTGGAGTTTCTGTTGTCGGTGGTGATGATTCCGGAACCTCTGCTGGTGGTAGTGATGTTTCAGGTATTAGTGCATCTTCCGGCTGCTGAGATGAAGTAGGAAGATCCGGTTCTGGTGTAAATGTCGGAGTTACCTGTGGCGGTGGTTGTACAGGTACTTCTTCTATATCTTGAGGAGGTTCCACAGCAACTGGCGGAATCGCAGGTTCCGGAAGCAGGGATTCTGGGGAAGGAGTGGGAACAACGGGATTAGATTCGGAAGATGCTGTAGATGATGTGGTAACGGATTTTGGAGACTGTGGTTGACGAGTGATACTGGAAATTGCTACCCCACCAATTAAACCACCCAAAACTAAACTACCGATAATTAAAGTGGGCTTTTGCCAATTAGTCCTAACAATACTTGGGGCTGAAGAGATTGCCTGGGTTTGGTGAGTTGCAGCTATATGGGCAGGACTTAGGCTGACTGTAGCGGCAGTAGTTTGATGAGACGGTCGAGAAATATCATTGACCGATTTTAAAGCATATAGCATTTTACTGGCGGTACTATAGCGATCGCTCACATGGGGCTGAATTGCCTGATTAATTACCTGAGCCAGATGTGGCGAGACATTGGGGGCTGACTCTTGCCAGAGAATTTCCCCAGTTTGTAAGTGTGTCTGTAGTTCTGGTGGTTGCTTACCCGTCAGTAAATAAATCGCCGTCAAGCCTAAACTGTATATATCAGTGGCGTAAACTGGTCGTCCGATAGCTTGTTCTGTGGGCATATACCCAGGTGTTCCAATTACAAGCGATAGCGAAGCGCTGCTGCAAGCAGATCGCGTATGATGATTTGGAGAACTGACAACTGAACGGATAGTTTCCTTAACCGCTCCAAAATCAATCAAAAATGGCTTGTTATCAGTTGAGCGCAGAATAATGTTATCTGGCTTGATATCCCGGTGAATAATCCCCTTACTGTGGACATAATCTAAAACTGATAACAAACTCAGCAAAATTTGCCGAACCGCAGTTTCACTCTCATAACCCTTCGCTTCGACAATATCTGTCAAAGTTGACCCTTGAATCCATTCTTGAACCAGATAAAACAGCCCATTCTCCGAAAAGTAAGCATATAACTGCGGAATTTGGTCACTACCATCACCCAAATACTCCAAAGTTGCCGCTTCTCTCTCAAAGCGCTGTTGAATCATTTCATAGGTTTTTGGGTCATTGGCTATCGGCTTCAGTTGCTTGATGACACAGCGACGGCGAGAAGGGATATGGGTATCCTCCGCCAAAAAGGTTTCGCCAAATCCACCAGCACCGAGAACTTTGATCACCTGATAACGATTATTCAGCAGCGTTATTGTCATGAATATTTACCAAAAAATGGGGTGTAAAGCCCCGTCTCTTCAGGACGGCTTTCGAGAGCGTGATTTAGGCAAAGAATCTTGATGCATCATAGTCTGTAATCGTTGTAAAATAAATGGCAAGTTCTTCGACAT
>NZ_JAYGHG010000059.1:0-7059 GCF_034931085.1 Nodularia harveyana UHCC-0300
TTCACAGTTGTTACTGGGATTCAATAATTTAATTGCAGCCATGAATCAATTTAAACCCTTTTATGATTCTGGATGATTTAGCTCCTTAACTACTTCCTTATTCCGGAAAGTGACAGAAGAGGGGTATTAGAAATATGAGGCGTGAGCGATCGCCAGATAACCCGAATTTGCCCATACAATTCTCCAAACCTTGTAAAATCTAGATTCCGGGTTTTCAGACTGCATCAAAAAATAACCTGTCAAAAATACCCGAAATATCTTCTGGGTAAAGATTCTGGGGAATGCCAACTCTATAGTTGTGAGAAATGCGGGATCACACATAAATCGCTTATGGTTCGCCTACGATTTCATCTGATTGAGAACAATTCAACAAGAAATATCTCAAATATTCTGTCGCCCTGCCACAAATTCAAAAATTGCGTAAGCCTTACTTGGCTATCGGTTCAGCCTTTTCAACTGAATTATCATTCACACCCAAAGTTAATTGCAAAGGTATTTGGGACGGGTAAGCTTTCACCACCTGTCGGTAAACATCATAGTTGGTAGGTAGTGTTCTTTGCTCCTCCCCCACTGTATATGTCAGTTGATATTTGACATCTTTCAATAATTCAGGTTGGCTTGCCTCTTCTTGAGGTTTTTTGCGTTTTTCCACCTCATCTATACTTGGTTTCGGTGGGACAGTCGGCCACCACAAACCCCGGTCATCTGGACCAACAACTGCTGCTGATGGTTTCAGTCCATTTTGATTTAGTACTGAAACATTTGCAAAGGTTTCAACCCGTGGCTGTGGTGCATTCGTTAAATTATTGGCATATTTCACTTGCCAGGTATAACTGGTAAGCGCTGTAGCTTCATACTGTTCAGCAGTCACGGTGCTACAACTGGTAAGTGTGAGAGCTGTTAGTGCCGTTATTAAAGATGGTAGAAATGTCAGCTTTTGCATGATCCCTAAATTATTGGTATCTCCTGAGTCAATCAGTCACGGCAATCACTTTATCAACTTCGGCTAATTTTTGCTGTAATAGAGAGCGCATTTCTTGAAGTTGTTTACTACTAGCTCTGCTGAGTAAATCTTCAGAAATCCCATTAACTTTTTGAAGTATGGTTTTTATTTCCTTTGACTCTTGTTTCTGTGACTTCAAATACTTGGTCTTAATTTTTTTAATCAGTTCACGAGTTTCTGCTACCGTCAGATTTTTCTTTAAAACTTCATCTGTGGTTGCCATCCGTTCAGAGGCTGCTTGATTTTCTGATATATCTAGTGTCTTGGCAGAGAGAGTTGCCAACGCTAAAGCATGAGCGCCTTTGAGTCCCTGTTGCCTAATTGCTTGTTTTAAATCTGGAGCCAGGTACAGCATTGGCATGAGATTAGCTTTCACTGAACTCGGATTTAACCCCAACTCTAATAGCATTCGTAGTAAACTTTGTTCTTTACCCGTAATCCCCAATACTTCTAAGCCTTGCTCTTGTTCATCAGTGCTTACAGCAGTTAACTTTGCTAGTTCTTTACTGTTGCCATCTCTCTCCACTCTTTTAATCACCGTGGCTAACATTGTAGAAACTTCATCCATTTCCAAATCAGTAGACTTGATTACTTCCTTAAATACTGCCTCTGCTTTATCTAAAGGATTCAAATCTTCAAAGCCAAGAAAAGTTAGTAATGCCGATTGATCTAAGTCGTTAGGCATTGCTGCTATGACTGCACGAATAGTTGACCAACCCAGCAATTTAGCTGCTTCAGTCCGGAGTTGTCCATCTAGTAAGGTGTAACGATTATTCCCCTGTGGGACTAGAATTACTGCTGAAATTTGTCCATGTTTTTTTAGTAACCGGGCTTTCGCTTGTATTAGTTCTGGTGTAATTGTTTGCCGAGGCTGATCAGGATTAGGATCGATGAGAGCCAAATCAATTTGTGCTTCTCCTGATTGGTTTTGCAGCTGTTCTCGAAGTTCTTGCAATTCATTTTCTAAATCTGGAGATTGGGCGGCTCTCAATCTTTCTATCTCGGCTTGCAGTTCAACAACTTTTTGCTCTTGCTCTGTTTTTTGGATTGCGCCGCTAAATTTGTTAGCAATTTTAGGCAATGCCACGATTATTTCTTCTCCTGAATTAAAGCTGCTAAATCATCTGTAATTTGCTGAAAATCTCTACAGGCAGGATGTTTGGGACGGTATTTTTGTAAAGGTAAGCCGTGAGCGCTGGCATTTTTGAATTCGTTTGAGTTGCGAACTTTAGGATAAAGCTTTAAATGTAAATGTTCGGCAATTTCTGGCAATTGCTCTAAATATTGTCTGTGCATTGCCACCGTATCATCATACATACTCGGCACAAATCCCAAAATGGGTGGGCGAGGTTCTAACTGTAACTCATCACCTGTAGAAATACACCACTCTACTAATTCTGCTGAACCAGAAATGGCTTTCATTTCCAATTGCACTGGAACTAATATATGGGTTGAGGCAGCTAAAGCATTAACATTTAACATTCCTAAAGTAGCAGGACAATCCAAAATTACTAAATTGTGGGGCAAGGGGTATTTTTTAAAGCGATCGCTTAGTGTGTACTCTCCTCGTTTTCGGATAACTAATTCATTGGCTATTTCCGCTAAAAGTGGATGTCCCTGACAAACTTTAGTTTTTGATTGTTCCCAAATCGGAATTAAATCCCAATCTCCTTGAAAATCTTTTGATAATACCTTAACTAAAGTGGTTGATACTTCAGCTGGTGGCAATCCACAAAATACATCCAAAGAACGTTGTGGATCTAAGTCGATAATTGCGACATCAAAGCCCAGCCGACTCATTTCATAGGCAATGTGTACGCTCAGTGTGGTTTTACCTACACCACCGGCGTTAGCTATAAGTGAAAGAACTATCTGCTTCATAAGGTGATTTTTTCTGTCGGATTTTAAAATCCGACATTGAACTAGGGAAAATATACATTGTTATAACAAAGTGCTATACAGTCCTGCGGTCATAGCTGCGCTGAGAGCAGCGCGTGAACATCGGGTAAATTCAGTTATTTCGAGGTTTTGAGTAATCAAGACTGTCCTAAGCGATATGAATGTGGGCTATAAATTTGTGATCCTTTGATGTCGGATTTTAAAATCCGACATCTCTCATGATTAATAAAAAATCATTATTATGATTAGAACACAAATTAGATTAAAACTATACATTGGGCTACAAAAAATGAAAAGCCAGTTTCGTAAAGAGAGGCATAGTGTTACAGACTTAAATATTCATTTGGTCTGCGTTACTAAATACCGCAGGTCTGTATTCACAAAGGAGAGCCTTGAACTGGTTGATAAAACGTTTAGAGAAGTAGCCAGAAAAATGGATTTTGAAATAATTGAATTCAATGGCGAGAATAATCATGTTCACGCACTTATTGAATATCCTCCTAAGTTGTCCATTTCTCAAATCGTTAATATCTTGAAAGGTGTTTCTAGTCGTCGATATGGACAAGCTGGATACAAAAAGCCCCATAAAGAATCCTTGTGGAGTCCCAGTTATTTTGCCATATCTGTCGGAGGTGCGCCATTAGATGTTTTGAAAGAATATATCAGAAATCAAGAAAAGCCGTCCTAGAAGGCGATGCACTGAGCAGTTCGACAGGCTCACTGTAACACCTGTCGAAGTGACGGGGCTTGTATCCCATTATTTTCGGTCATGCAAGTAGACCCTAGTTACTTAAACTCAACTTACTACTGGTTGAGTAGTCATCCTTCGTTAATTGACTTGCCGTAGACCACAATAGGTGTAGATTCCAAAATACTTCTGTAATGGGTGGGGATTTCAAAGATCATGTTCAAAGGGCTTTTCCTGAGTTGAGGGAATTTTGCTAACGTTTGGAGTGTAGGTAGAATGAATAAATTCTCGCCGAGATTTTTTTAGGTCAGTCAGAATAGATTGAAGTGGAGGAAGTATGATTTCCGTTTTCCCCCTGAGCAGTTGTTCATCTTTGGATTGCAAAAGAAATTTAAAGTAGAGTTCGCGCTGTTCACCAATAGTCAGCTTGCCATCCTGCTGAAGTTTTTCTCGGAGATCGTTGTTGCCCTGATTGGATGCACTTGTCCAGCCAACTGAGTTTTCTAATTGCTCCCAAACTTTAGCTAGTTCTGAGTGCAGTGGTAGAGGAATATCACGAGTGTTCGCGGGAGGAGAGGATACATAAGCAGAATCAGCCTGTGTAGGTGCGCGTGGTGATGTTGTGTGATGATTCGCAGGTGCGTTAGTCTTTCTACAAGGAGTTTCTATATTCAGTTTTTTACTAATTTGCTTAAGTTTGGCCAAATCAAGATCATTGAGCGTCATGATTCTGATTTGATTAGTGATCCCTTGAGGGGTGCGGTTCAACTCAAATCTGACTTTTTCTTTTTCCCCAATCTTGTCTTGTTTAAATAAACGCAGAAAAACCTTACCTGCTTTTGTGTCCCGATCTGACTGGATGCGGTAGTCTCCTATTTCCACCTCATCAGATTTGGCTTTGCTTAAAGTGTCGTGCATAACTTTAAGAATTTCACCTTGGCGAAAACTTTCCAAAATCTTTTGGGTTCCTTGGGGAGCCAAAGAACCAAGACTATTTGATAATTCTCTAGTATCAATATCTAGGGTCGGCAATTCTTTTCCATGATTGAGGTAATCGGCGACCATTAAAAACTCTTGACGCTCTACACTGAGCATCTGGTCGGGTTTCTTCAAAATCTTGACTTTTCCTTGAGGATTTACTTGAAACTGCATCAGGGGGTTAGCAAAATAACTGGCTTGTTCATCCTCGTGTCTGTGGATACTATAAGTGCCACAAAATTCTCTGATTGTGAAAGCATCACTCCTGTAAACAAAACTACTGTCGTCAAGTCCTACACCATAATTATTCAATAATTGTTTGGCAGCAAGAGCAATATAGTTATTTTCCGTAGCCTCCAGATGTCTTCTGGGGATAGTTCTTTTAAAAACTGCTACATCCCTTTGCTTTGCCCAGTATTGTGTAGGTTTTTCATTCGATTGGAAAAAGTTTCTTTCAGGATAAACAGGGGGAGATTCTACGGAGATAATTTCACTAATAGTTTCTGTTTGAGATGGTGTGCGAGGTTTCCCACCCAAATGGAGAATTTCTTCATCAGTGAGATTTTCTCGGACAGCGTTAGTCTCAACAGTGCCATCTTTGGGTTCATAAAGTTTTCTGGTAGTGCCATCTTTAAGAAAAATAGTTAAGCGAAAATCATCTGATTCAGGATCACCGGGAGAATTGTTGACCAACTTGTTAGCGATATTTTGAAGCTGGTCTTGATTCAACTTTTTCTGAATAGGTTTAGTTTTGACATCCCAAATTTTCTGATTTTGTTTGTGCCATTCCTCTAAAGATTCGGCTTGCTCAACTAGAGCCTCAAATTCCTCAGCACCATTATTGACAATAAAATCATCCACGCCTTTCTCTGGCCCTGGCAAGCGAATGACGTTGACTTTAGCCCCGGCTGCTTCCAGAATTCCTGCCGTGCGTAATGTAGAAATTTCTATGTTTCGGACTGTTTTGGGTCGGGTTTCATAATCAAAGCAGAAAGTCATTTCCCTTCCTGGTGTGGCAAACACTGCCAATTCAGGATGTAGCTTTGGTGGTATTTGATTTCCTTGTTCATCTCGACTACGATACCCTCCATAAATCCCAGAAAGTCCAATGGCAGCTTCGCCCTGACTTAAAATACTGGCAGCCTTTTTCGCTCCCTCAGTAATAGTGACGGGGACATGGTGCTTCCATACACAATACCAAAATCCACTGGCGCGATCGCTCTCGCTAGGATCTACCCCAGCTTTGTCATAGATGCGCTCGGCAATATCATCAGGCACATCTAATAAGAAAATACTCAGGTCAGTTTTAGGGGGATGTTCATATTTAATTTTCTTTCCTGGTTTCTCACTGCTTTCTCTGGGTTCGTTGGGTTTAAAACATCCCCACAATTTTCTCTCAGGTTTATCTCCTGGTTGCAAATCTGCAAATGAGCGAGGATCTACCCCAGCATCACACCACCAGCCGCCTTGTTCGAGGTGAGCGTATTTTCGCAGCATTCCACTAGAAAGTCTCCCAGTATTAGTGCGTTCTAGCTTGTCACTGTACATCAAATATTCCCAGGCTTCATTTGCCTGTTCTATGGAATCTTCATGCAAACTGCAAAAATTCCGACTAGCAATATCTGGGTGAATGGCGCTCCTCTCAACTGTTTCTTGCCAGTGTTCAACGTCAATATGAGTAGGAGGAGAACTGACAACTGTAGTTAAAGTTTGCTCTTCCTGTTCGGATTCAGAAAAACCAATCAGCATTTTTTGGGTAGTAGCGGGTGAAAGTGAAGGTATGAGAGTATCAGTAGTCCAAAGATCGCTTTCCACGTCGTCATATTCTTCAGCTAGAGGATCTGCCTTTTCCCACTTCCATCCCCCAGTTCCATCAGGAGTCATAACATATGTTTCTTGACCAAGTTCAATTTTTGCTCTTTGTTCCCACTCGTATTGCAATCGTTCAGCGATCGCGTTGACCAACGGTACAATGCCTTCAAGCCAGATTTCTTCAAGATTATTTACTAATGTTTCTTCTGTCTTGACATAAGAAGAAACTAAGTTTAACGAACGTTCATCAAACATAAACTATTGGGGGATAAAGATTGCAAAATATTAATGTAGGAGTCCCTAATTATTTGATATTGCTGCCAATTAGCTCCTAAGCACCGAAGAGAAATAGTTTTATCTGGTGAAATAATCCGATTAAAGATAATATCAATTTCTACTTCTACATCAGATTTTTGAATAAAACCTATATACTGCAAGTCATCCCAGCCAATCCCTTGAATATATTCAATTATTATTTTTTGATAATGCTCTATAGTTAAGGCAGGTATAGTGTCTGACAATTTAACATTAACTCTTATACCTGGCTTTTTAAGTAAGCGTTCAGGGGGTATAAAGAAGAAGAAAACAACCCCCGAAGTCAAGCAATCAAATTATGCAGCTTTCGACAAGTCAGAATCATCAGAACAAGCAGTAGCTTCTGGAAGCAGAGAAGGAGTGG
>NZ_JAYGHG010000060.1:0-6311 GCF_034931085.1 Nodularia harveyana UHCC-0300
CTAGTTCTTCTATTATCCACTTTTCCATTTACTGACATTGGTTTAACTCTGGGTTTTCGTATATAAAATACACAATTACTGGCTTTTGTCAAATCTTATGTTAAGAAAGATGTGGGTAATGGATAGCCTTAAAAAGGGGGGAATAGTGATCAAAGTCTCCCTTATAAAGGAGGATTTAGGGGGATCTAGAATGTTTTGTTACCGACAATAAGACTTTTCAAACATCCTCGTAGAATCCTCTTCACTTCCTGTCTTTTGTGGTTTGTTTTTTCATGATTTTGAGTAAGTCCTGAAATAATTACTGCATTTATTCATTTAGTAAAAAACTTAGCAATAGCAATCACTGGAGGGAGTTTTATCCTGGGAGGAAGTGCGGCTTCTGCCCAAGTAATAACTATAAATGGGATTGAATATAATCTGGGGGAGAAAATTTTTGCTACTGGGGGTAATGTAGCCACAATAATTCTAGAAGGTAATCCAAATACTTCTTTTGTCAGTGAGTTACGACTATTTAATTCACTGGATATAAATGGATTATTCACTCTAATTGGTACTAATGAAGAGGTTGGTACAACTGTTAATCTGGGAGTAGTGCCATCGGGAGAGGAATTATTTTTTGGCATATATGTCCCTAATACTGACCAAACTTATTTATTAGGTGCTGGCGATCGCAACTCTGATAATATCATCCGTGCAGGTTTAGACTAAATCGGTCATGTTCAAGAAAAAAAGGAGGCCTGATTGAATACAGTCCCCCTTCTGACGGAAGCTAAGAGAAGTACAACCAACTCTCACTCGCCAACAGGTTATTCATACTTTTACTTAACTCAGCCCTGCTGGGTCATTTTTCATGGCTTAGTCTAAACTACAGATAGATGCACCCTTATATATTAGAAGAAGCAGTAAATACGCCTAGATGTTCGTCACCTAAGAGGCAACGAAGAGACCATTAAGGCTGCTGGCTGTGATCCCTTCGACGACAAAGGTTGCACCACCCGCAAAGGTGTACTCGGCACTGCCATTAACATTCCTGAAGGGGTTAGAATTATTGAAACTTGTAGTATTCGAACCCGCTACTAACCTATCATTTTCTGAAATTTTGAAGTCCTTAATAACAACCCTACCCGTTATACCCGTCTCGAGAACGAATTTATCTGCGCCACCTTGACCGTAGAGAGTGTCGCTGCCGTTCCCACCGTAGAGGGTGTCGTTGCCGTTCCCACCAAGAAGCCAGTCGTTGCCGTCCCCACCGTAGAGGGTGTCGTTGCCGTCCCCACCAAGAAGAACGTCAGGGCTAGACTCACCGTAGAGCCAGTCGTTGCCATCCCCACCGTAGAGGGTGTCGTTGCCATCCCCACCGTAGAGGTAGTCGTTGCCAGACCCACCGTAGAGGGTGTCGTTGCCGCCGAAGCCATAGATGTTGTCTGTACCCGTATCAGTTCCACTAGGGTTATTTACCCCAGCCTGTCCATTGGCATAACCATAAATGGTGTCGTTATACTTCGATCCGTAGAGATTATCACCATTTTGGGTTCCGGTGATATTTTGGGGACCTAAAGCACCCACAACCAAGAACCTGTTAGTGCCTAACCCTGAAAGAGCCGATGTAATGTTGGAGTCTAGTCCGTCAGTTACTTTATTGCCTCCTATTGAGATTCCATCTTTATCGATGATCAGCGCACTTTTGCTAAGATGCGTCCTGTAAAATGTGTCAAGAGCGGACGTACCAGCCCCAGCAGAGAAATATCCACTGTAATCTAGGTTCGCCACTGCAAAAAGACCGCTTTGACTATCTACATAATCGAAACGCAAGTCGCCAAGGTTATTCCCATTAGCAATGGCTACATTTGGTCTACCCGACTGCTGAAGTGGAATGATCATAATGTCTTCAATGGGGTTGAAGTCTTTGACCATAGCATAAGTAGCTGTAGGGGGAGGTGTGACGGTGACGCTCGTACTACTTAGACCGAGAAGCGCTTTAATCCCATTAATGGTAAGGGAAGCGACATCCTTGGTAACCTTGTAATCAATGGCGTATTTTGAGAAAAGTACGGCAGAAGCATTCGCAGCGAAATTACCAAAGAATGCAATAGCATCGAAACCACCACCAGTTGTAGTGGTAATGGACTGGGCAGCCTCTCCGAGAACGAAGATATCGGATTGTGATCCACCGTATAGGTCATCGCTGCCACTAGTTCTTAAGTTGCCCGTAAAGAGGACATCACTACCAGAACCACCATAGATAATATCGGCACCATCTCCCCCCGAAAGGATGTCATTACCGTCACCACCGTCGAGGAGATCATTTCCCTTTCCACCGAAGATGCGATCATTTCCTCCGCGACCGTAAATTTTTTCAGTACCTTTTCCTTCTAAGTTAGCCCCATAAATGGTGTCATTACCGCTACCTGCGTTAATCTGCAAGTAGTGATTGTAATAGTAGGCATTGGGGAAGGTCTGTCCTCTTCGTGTTATTGTACTTTTTACTTCCCTACTGTACTCATTACGATTGTCAATCGTACGGGCGGTAGAATCATTGTAAGTTAGTGTCCCCTTAAACCTACGATCTATTGTTGCCATTGTAAATATCCTTCTAAAGGAATAAATGAGTTGTTGTGGTTCGAGAAATCAGGCACTGATTAGCCATAGGGTGATATCACCTAAGCTGAACATTAAAATGAACATACTCTACCCAGATTATGGAGAGTATAAGAATTACTTAAATAATGAAGAGAAAGAAGTAGAGATAAACATACAGGGATATTCTCGTGACCATCGTCCAGAGTTAAAGCAATGTATATTACAAAACTTAAACATTCAATTGTCCAATTGCCGGAACACTTGAATCATCGTTTGAGAACTAGGTGAAAAATCATGGATTCAAACACAACCAATAAATATGGGATTAAGAATCTTACATATTGACCACGTAATCATCAGGGTTTCAGCCTCTGTGTAATAAACCTACACCTGTCAGATGCACCCTGCCTCCCTGCTATATTTTCTTCTGGGAATCCATAACCAGATAAATTGCCCAAATAGCCATTGGTCGCAGATAAGTACTGGCGCGGAAAGTCCCAGAGGCGGTGATGGCTTCGGGGGTGCGGAATTGTAAGCCGTTGTGATAAATTTGCTGGACTACGGCTGCGGTGATTTTAAATGCTTCGTCCTGCATCCCCATTTGTATGAGAAAAGCGGCTAGTCCAAAGTTAATTCCTGTCCAAACTTCCAAAGGATGGGTAGCATTGGGTTTTTCTGGTGAACCATCGGGAAGCACACCGTTAGCAGCGCCGAACTCACCGTCACAGAATTTGAGAAAGCAAGCATCATAAACAGTTTGTAAAGCAGAGAGAGCGCGATCGCCTGGTACAATATCCGGTAATCCCAGTAACCGTGCATAGAATTGTCCACACAATTGATCCGCCATCACCACATCAGAACCACTGTCACTATCTAAGCGGAAATACTGACCATTCCAGAGCTTTTCTTGATAAACAGTACGCGACTGCGCCAACCATGTTTCGTAGGTTGATTTTTGTACCGCCAAGTCGCCAAGGTCGCCAAGGTTGTTTTTTAATAAAATATCACTAATTGCGATCGCTGCTTCTAAAGCCGCTAACCATAAGCCTCCACAATAAGCGCTGACACCCTGTAACCGCCAATCATCAAAAGTCTGGTCAGGTGCGCCGGAGTTCTCCAGAATCCCATCACCGTCTAAATCAAAGGTTTTGAGATAATCGAGAGTTTGCACAATTCCCGCCCAACAATCTGCTAAAAACTGCACATCATCAGCACCAGTCAGCAGAAAATCTCGGTATACTTGCAAGACAAAATCACTACCTAAATCCTTCCATAGATTGCAGTCTTGATAGCAGGTATAATTTGTTTTTTCCCAAACGTGTTCATTAGGTGCGCCTAAATCATGGGGTGTTGCACCTGGAACTTTTCTGGCGGCAGTGGTTGTACCTGCCCCGATAGTATAATAATATCCAATTATACGCTGATGATCGTCACTATGGGGAATTGCCCTCGCAAATGCCCGAATTACTGATTTTTCTAGTTCAGGAAACAGAATTAATAACCCAAAGGAACCATATAACCGCACATCGAGACTTTCATACCACCGATAATCTAAGCATTCCAGGACGGCAAATTGTCCTATGGGGTCAAGTTCCGAGGCTGCACTCCAAAGAGTTCCGCCACTGGTGAGGTCATATAACTCATTAAATAGAGCCATTTTAAACCAGTCGGGTAAGTCTGGGCGGTCAATTATCGGCTTTTGCCAAGCGAGAATATTTTTATACCATGTTTTGTATTGTGTTAGGGCAGTTGAGGCGATCGCCCCAGCTTGATCACCATCACGCCCAAAAAAGTCTGTATATCTGCGGTAATAATTAATTCCGGCTGCAAATTCTGTTACCGGAAAATCCCAAGCCACGACAAAGGGAATTGCTAAAGTTTCCCCTGGTTGCAGAGTAAAACGCAGTGCGATCGCCACCCCAATCTGTGTATTTTCTGACGCGGGAGAGGCATCTTGATAATTAGGCAAAGAACCATCAGCAGCAAAGCTTTCCCACACATCTGACCCCGTACCCTCTGGATTCCAGCGCGTATGATAAAATACTTCTACCTGGGGCTGCTTAATCGTACTAATACACCAACTTCCATCACCTTCTGCTACTGATTCATCCCCACGCACCCGGCTACAAATACAACTAAAGTATTCTGCATTTTCAACTATTAAATTGTAATTATCTTGACTATCGCCTAAAGGCGGCTGATATTCATAAACCGGACTCCCATCGTCCCGAATCTCCACTTCTGGAGACTTCAAACTATTAGTAAACCAGCCCACCATATTTTGCCACGTCAGCATAATACTGAGAGTAATCGGTGCATTTGTGGGGTTATGAGCATTCCAATTAAATATGGCTACAGGGTAACTAGTTTCTTGATAATTCCCCGCCCAAATTGGCGAAAACTGCTCACAAGTTAACTCTGCTTGCAAGACATTTTCATACACAAACCAGCTACGTGGATATAAAGCGTGATAAGTTCCGGTTTCCTCTGTCGCCGTAGATGCTGGATACCATTTCCAAGCTCCGAGACTATCATTTTCCGGCGATTCTGTAGCTAAAGCATAAGCTTGAGCAGATTTCCCATCAGATTCAAATACACTAAATTGACAGGCGGGGATATTTTGAAACGTATGTTCACCGCCGTCAATGTGCCACAGATTAAAGTCTCCCCGTGAAGAACGACCGATACAACCTGCGCCAAAGCCACCCAAAGGCATACCGTGCCAAGGGCCATCATCAATATTACTAGCATAGCGAACAGTATAGGGCTTATCCCAGCCTAAACCGATGGGACGGCTCCAAGTGCAAGAGGGAATTACGGAGGAGAGAGGTTTGGTCATCGCCTAATTTTACAACGTGGGGGGATGTAACTGTCAGCTAGAATCTATCCATATCTAGAAAAAGCTACCAGAATATACACATAATAGAGTGTATTACTATTGCGTATGATCATCAATGCCAAATCCTCATCCGGCAGATTTTAGGCATATTGTCAAATTTCTTTCTTACCTAATAGACTAGACACTATAAATCATAGGACTTACGCAAAAACTCTCTCAAACCCTCTTGACTTCGTGTCCTTTGTGTCCTTTGTGGTTCGTTTTTGATAATTTTGCGTAAGTCCTGAATCATTTGAAAGAAGGTTCTTGTCTGGAAGTATTATTGAGACTGATATTTAATACTGGAGTTTAGAATATGGAATATTTTGAAAATACACAGTCAAACATTGAGGTTTTAGCGAAAGAAACTCTCATTTCCCCAGGATTTTATACAACTAACATCAGAAAATTTTCTAATATTGATACCTTAAGCTTTCAAGAAGCCTTTAATACTGCTGTCGCTAATTTAACAAGCGACTACACTAAAGACAAGTATATACGTGACGAGAGATTTAATCAGTCCTGGGACCACATTCAAGGTGAGGCGCGAGAACTCATAATTAAACTTCTGGAAATGTACTGTGCTGCTGAGTACTCAGGATTCATCCTGTACAAAGAGTTATCATATCAACTTAAGGAAACAAACATCATCCTTTCAGATGGATTTTCCCTGATGTCTCGTGATGAAGCCCGTCACGCTAGTTTTCTAAATAAAGCTCTCTTAGATTGTAACCGTTCAGGGGGGGGTGGAAGAGCGATCGCCAAAGGAGGGGCTGAGTCCTGCGGATATGCTTGTGCGTTCGCCCATCGCTAAAAATTCTCCCCAAAATCTGATAAATTAAGTGATATGGAA
>NZ_JAYGHG010000061.1:0-6290 GCF_034931085.1 Nodularia harveyana UHCC-0300
GTGTGGGAGGTGTGGGGAGTGTGGGGAGTGTGGGGAGTGTGGGGAGTAGGGAGGTGTGGGGAGTGTGGGGAGTGTGGGGAATGTGGGAGGTGTGGGGAGTGTGGGGAGTGTGGGGAGTGTGGGGAGTGTGGGAGGTGTGGGAGGTGTGGGGAGTATGGGAAGTTTGAACCCAAATACTACTTATTCACTGTATTTCAGGATATTTCCTATTCTCCCCTGCCCCCTGCCCCCTGCCCCTCCGCTTCTTCTCCCAATCCCTATTAAGCAGGGACAAAATTCATCGAGACACCATTCATGCAATAGCGCTTACCAGTGGGCGCAGGGCCGTCATTAAATACATGACCCAGATGTCCACCACACTTGCTACAATGCACTTCTGTCCTAGTCATAAAAAATGACCGATCTACAGTAGTGGCGATCGCACCTTCAATTGGTTGAAAAAAGCTCGGCCAACCAGTGCCACTGTTAAACTTAGTATCAGAGGTAAACAATTCTTGTCCACAGCCAGCACAAACAAAAGTCCCCTGATCATATTCCTTATCCAGTGCGCTACTACCTGCTGGTTCAGTACCATGTTTTCTTAAAACGCGAAATTGTTCCGGCGTTAAAATGCTGCGCCACTCTTCTTCAGGTTTAGTAATTGCAAACTGATTATTAGAAGTTGTCATCTTTTCTGAACCCCAATTGATATTCGGTGATAAAACAGCAGCGCCAATAATTACAGCACTGCCCTGTAAAAAATAACGTTTGTTCATAATTCTTATTCTAGTATTATGTCCAGCTAATTAACTGTAATCAACTTTTTCCCACACTCCCCACACTCCCCACACTCCCCACACTCCCCACACTCTCCACAACCTATTCCCTCCTAAAACAAAGCTGATACTCTTCTGTAGTAATATCAGGGCTAGTTTTCAGATAATCACCCAGGCGATCGCAACCATAGTTCAGCAGCTGATTCAGATTCAATGTTTGCAACTCTATCTCCTCCAAATTCCACAGTTTAATTGTGGCATCCTGACCCCCAGAAACCAGCATTTTACCATCAGGACTGAAATTGACGCTTTTAACACCCCCCTGATGTCCAGGCAAATTTTTCAGCAAAATCCCATTCTCCATACTCCAGATTTTGATAGTATGATCATCGCCAGCCGAAGCTAACATTTTGCCGTCAGGAGAGAAACTAACACTAGTCACCAAACCACTATGACCCTGGAACGTGTGCAGTAGTGAACCATCTAAACTCCAAAGCCTCACCGTGCCATCATCACTAGCCGAAGCAATATTATTCCCATCAGGAGAGAAATTAATACTCGATATACTAGCGCTATGTCCTCGCAAAGTTTTCAGCAGACGACCATCCAGACTCCAGAGTTTAATAGTTTTATCCCCACTAGCAGAAGCCAGAATTTTACCGTCGGGGCTGAATTTAATATTAGTCACCCAACCATTATGACCTGAGAGCGTGTGCAACAACCGACCGTCACGACTCCAAAGTTTAATAGTTTTATCCCCACTAGCAGAAGCTAGAATTTTGTCATCAGGGCTAAAACTCATACTCGTTACCCAATGCTGATGTCCCTTGAGAGTATGCAGCAAAGTCCCATCCCTCTGGCGAATTTCGATACTCTGGTCTGCACTGCCCAAAGCCACTATATTACTATCACTAGTAAAAGTAATACTAGTTACATCTTCTTTAGGAGAAGGTAGGGTATTAATTAACCGACCATCTAAACTCCAGAGTTTCATAGTTTTGTCAGAACTCATGGAAAAAATAGTACTCCCATCAGGGCTGAAACTGACATCATTCACACTCCCCTGATGTCCGTAAACAGTTTTCGGTAAATTTCTTTCTAGTTTCCACAATCGGATAGTATTGTCATCACTAGCCGAAGCCAGTCTATTACTATCAGGACTAAAACTCAGACTATTAACCTCATGGCTATGTCCTTGCAAAGTTTCTAACAAGTTACCATCACGAGTCCACAGTTTAATAGTTTGATCAGCGCTAACCGAAGCCATAACCTGACCATCAGGAGAAAACTTGACTTCCCAAACACCACCATTATGCCCTGCTATAGTTCTGACCAAATTCCCGTCACTAGTCCAAAGTTTAATAGTATGGTCGGCACTAGCAGAAGCGATGGTCTGTCCATCAGGGCTAAAACTGACATCCAAAACTTCTCTCATACTAGCTGGCAAAGTTGATAACAAACGACCATCTAAACTCCAAAGTTTCACCGTGCCATCATCACTAGCTGAGGCAATGGTATCACCATCTGGCGAGAAACTAACACTATTGATACTACGGCTATGTTCGATCAAATTTACCAGTAACTTGCCGTCACGACTCCAGAGTTTCACAGTATTATCACTACTACCCGTGGCTAAAATTTGACCATTCGGTGAAAACCTGACGCTATTCACACCATGAAGATGTCCTGTGAGAGTTTTGATTAACTTGCCATCACGACTCCAGAGTTTGACAGTATTATCACTACTACCCGTGGCTAAAATTTGACCATCTGGTGAAAAACTCACACTATTGACATCATTTGTATGGTCTGTGATGGTCACTAGTAAACTGCCATCACGATTCCAAAGTTTAACGGTATTGTCAGCATAACCAGCCGCCAATATTTCACCAGATGGTGAAAAACTGACAGTTTTTGCCCAAGAATTATTAGTTAAGCGGTTACGCTCTTGAGTTCCATAAACTGCCTGTTGTAGGATAGTTGCAGTTTGAGATTGAAGATTTTTCGGGATTCCCAGTGTATTTTTTTCTACTTCTCTACCTGCCTTGAGGCTAGTTACTAATGCTTCTAACTGCTGATGGGAGAGCAGAAAATTTTCCGAGAGGGAATTTAAAGCCTGTATTTCTCGTAACTGGGCTTTTTGAGTTTGTTGATAAGTTAAAACAGCCAACCCAAAAGCAGTCAGTCCCAAAATACTCATAATTCCCACGGTTCTTTGAGCTTTTCTGAGGCGATTTTTGGTGATTTGTTGTTGGCGTTCTCTTTCTATTAAACAAGCTTGAATAAAACGTTGAACATCGAGAGAGACTTCATCAATGTAATTAATATATATTTCTTCTGCTTCTGCCAGACGGACACCTTGTAATAAAAAGTCTGGTTCTTCACCACTATTTTTCCATAAATCTGCGGCTTGGGCAATTTGCCGATGCGATCGCATCAACGCCCGATTTTCCTCCAACCACCAACGCAAAGTTGACCAACAGCGAATCAACACCTCATGAGCCAACTCTACAGTCACAGAGGAACATCCCTCAGATAAATAAAAATATTCCCCCCCCCTCGAACACTGAGCGGCTTGTACTGAGCGGCTTGTACTGAGCGGCTTGTACTGAGCGGCTTGTACTGAGCGGAGTCGAAGTAAGTCTAAGTAAGTCGAAGTAAGTCGAAGTAAGCCGAAGTGCTGCTCTAAATTTACCACTACCAACTTGGCAGCAATTAACACCTGTAAAGTCCTTTCTAGCAAACCAACTGGATATTTCTGCACAATCAAATCAGATTTCAATACCCGTCGTCGAGTATCTCCCGTACCCTCACCCAACTGAGTCAACGACATAAAAATCCACCGGGCGCACTCTTGAGCCTCTGGGTCTAAACTGTTGTAAAGGCTTTGAGCTTTAGTTTCCAGCGCCCCTTTAATTCCCCCCAAATGTTCTTGATAAGCGTCTAAAGTGATCACACCATTTTCGCGGTATTCCCACAACTGTTCCAGAACAAATTCTAATAAAGGTAAATCCCCAGGAGAATGCTGTAACTCCTGCATCAGCACCTCCACCAATTCCCCCTCCACAGTTAAACCCACTTGTTCGGCCGGGTTAACAATTATCCGGCGATACTCCTCCTCAGTTAAACAGGGAGGTAACAGCACAGTGGAATCCTGCAACAACCGCACCAATGTTGGTAATTCTAAACAGGGGGCGATAAAATCAGCCCGCAAAGTAATAATTAACTTAAACTTCTCCGGGACAGATTCCAACCCCCCCAAAACCACCTCTAAAAAACGTCCTCTATCTTCACTGGATGCGGCGGTAAATAACTCCTCAAACTGATCTATAACCAAAACCACCATTGGTTCTGGGCGCTGACCTATCCAATCAACAAAGCCTTCTAGTTGTATTTGCTCTTCTTTCTCCGCACCCCTATCGACTAAGCACCGTGATAAAGCTTGCAGAGGATTTGCACCGGGGCGAAAGCTTCTCATCCACCAGTCTTCACCCTTATCCTGACGCAGTTGCGCCATTAATCCCGCCTGTACCACCGAAGATTTACCACTACCAGAGGCTCCCACCACAGCGATAAATGACTTCTGCACCAACTCACTAATTAGTTGCTCAACAACAACTTCTCTGCCGTAAAAATACTGAGCATCTTCCTCTCCAAAAGCCTGTAATCCCCGGTAAGGACAAATCCCTAAATCAATAGCTCCTGCTGGTTTCAACTCTAGAATCACTTCCCCGACTCCTTCTACAATGCGCTTCGGTGTTTGCTGGGGATATTCGGAATATAAATTAGTCTCGCCTCTACTTTTGTCTTGCTGATTCATCAGTCGTAATTGCTGATTAGTTTGCTCAATATATTGGTGGGTTTGATGACAAACATATCTGTACAGTCCATCAGCATCAATGACACCTTGGGAATTAGCCGCTTCACCACGCAACCCACACAAAATTCGGGAATTGTCACTAATTAGGTGGGCATGAGATCAAATACATTTGTATTTTTCCGTTTGATTGGACAGAATTACATCAGTAGAGTCCGTCTATTGTAGTACGCACCTATACTCATATTACACAGCGAGTTTGTAGGTTAGGTGACGTTATGTGATTTAGTTTTGTGCCGATAAATAGCAGAAAAAATTCAGAATTTGATACATTACTGATTTATGGGACTAGAATAATGTCAATAATTCGTACACAAAGCTTTGGCATGATGACGGATATGATCTGCAATAAAACTAGCGATAAAATAATAACTGTGGTCGTAGCCTGTTTGGTAACGTAAATTTAAGGGCTGATGCACAGATTTACAAGCTTTTGCAAATTCTTCTGGGAATAGTTGTGTTGTTAAAAATTTATCAGTTGTCCCTTGATCAATGAGAATGGGACTGTGATATCCTAGTTTCTGAATTAATTCACTAGCATCATAATTCAGCCACGCTGCTTGATTATCTCCTAGATAACCACTGAAGGCTTTTTGACCCCAAGGACAGCGCATTGGTGCAGCGATGGGTGCAAAGGCTGAGACTGATTTATATAGTTGCGGGTTTCTTATGGCACAGACTAACGCCCCATGTCCGCCCATTGAATGACCAAAAATACCTTGTTTATCAGGTTGTATAGCAAAATTAGCGGCAATTATGCTAGGTAATTCCTGTACGATATAAGTATACATCTGGTAATGCTGATGCCAAGGTTCTGCGATCGCATCAACATAAAAACCAGCACCGGAACCAAAATCCCCATCTTGATCTTCATCTGCAATACCTGTATTTCTAGGGCTAGTATCTGGTGCGACTAATATCAAGCCATACTCAGCTGCGTAGCGTTGCGCCCCAGCCTTGATGATAAAATTCTCTTCTGTACAAGTTAAGCCAGAAAGAAAATAGAGGACAGGTAATGGCTGTTGTTTGGCTTGGGGTGGTTGATAGACAGCGAAGCGCATTTCACAGTTACAGGTTGAGGAAAAGTGAGAGTAAAAACCCACTTCGCCACCAAAACTTTTATATGCTGAGATCAGATGAAGATTGGTCATGACTGATAGAATTTTAGGCTATTATTCCATCAAGTTATCATTTGTAGCTTCACCGGGATAATAGCGATCGCTCAGAATTTCCTCTAGAGTATAAGGACAATGTGGGGGAAATGTTTTCGTTGGTAAGTTTGTTTCTGCAATTGCTAAGGCGATCGCTTTCATATAGGCTTTAGGAAGAATTTCTTGCAGGTATGGTTGGAGACTGGGGTTTTCTTCCAGCAATTCCCACGTATCAAGTCGCTGGATGCGAATTGTATTTAACCAACTACGACTACGTTTCCCTGGTTGAAATTCCCATTTGAGTAAATGTGCAATCAAAATGCTGAGGAGATTTCGTAATTCTTGACGTTCTTTTCTGCCCAAGGCTTCAATTTCCTCAAGTGAACTACCCACACTGACTTGGAGTACCAAGTACAGTGTTGGCTTCTGTAATCACGGGGGAATGCCGCAACTTGGACTTTCGCCCTAGTTTTGGTCTTACTTCCCCTCCTACAGCAGAGACGGCTG
>NZ_JAYGHG010000062.1:0-4768 GCF_034931085.1 Nodularia harveyana UHCC-0300
ATGGATTTGCAAAAAACCATGCTTTTATAGACGGTAATAAACGGGTAGCTTTCGCAGTGATGGCTACCTTTCTCGAATTAAATGGATATTCATTAGATGTTCCAGAACCGCAAGTTGTTTTAATAATGGAACGACTAGCAAACGGTCAAGAAAGTCAAGAAACAATATCAGAATGGCTTCAAGAAAATTCTATTAAATATTAAATTGTGTTCTGATTTTACATATTAAGTTTTAATAGGTATAAAGACAAGATGGGACACGTTGCAAAGTTTTGTAAATGCTCAAAAATATTCTTTAACTTTGACCTAAATACTAGGTTTTACTAACCAACCACCCCATCTGATTACCCAGCTTTCCCGCTTTGGTGAAAGTAAAACTACCCCACACAAAAGCCACTTCATCTTTGCCCACCCTTGGGGTAACACCAATTAATTCTTTAACCTTGCCTGTACTCAGTATCCACTTATGAGTTACAGCTTTTTCTAATTCCTCATATTCTGCTAGGGGCGATCGCCTATTCCCCATGTACCCCATCATTTTCTCAACCAAACCAGCCATAAGACTGATAGCGGTTAGGTTTTCGCTGTTGTCTAGTTCGTTGTCAAGTTTGTCTAGTTGATTGTCAAGTTTTTCCAGTGCGGGTATTTCAACCTCTGGCTGAATGGGAAAATTAGCAATCGCACCCCCACCCCGGATATGCTTGTCAAGTTTGTCCAGTAGCTCTAACTGCTGTGGGTTGATTTTACCCCGTGCCACTGGTTTTATGTCCAGTCCGTTTATTCTGTCGTATATGGCTTGTCTGGACTCTAACCCGTATCTGGCTTGTAGACTAGCGATTTTTATCAATTCAATGTCTTGGTTGTCCATCTTGGCTTGTCCAGTGGCGTACTTGACAATTTTACTTTGTCCAGTGACTCGGTAGACAAGTAGATTTGATATCAAATTTGTACCCATTCCCTAGCCACTTTTAACGTTGCTTCTGCTGTGTAATAAATCCCCTTCTTGCCATAAACCGAATAGTCGTGGCATTCAAGTAGGTTGGTTGTGCAATAATGCTTAATGTCTAATTTACAAATTAATACAATGTCTACCCAAGTTTACTTAGAATATTTTGATTCTGCTATTGGCTTATACAAACAAGGATTAGATTTATTAAGTCCAGAAAAAGACGATATTTCAATTATATCGGGATGCATACTTATAGCTATTGGACTTGAAAAATTTATTAAATTTTCTTTAGAACAAGAAAACCAACTCATGGTTTTAGAGAATATAGCTTTCAAGGATGTTTTAAATCTAAAACTAGGGAAAAGAATTGGAAGTATAGAAATACGAAGTAGTGAAATTGAAAGTAGTAAAAAGCCAAATAGTGACGCAAGGAGGACAAAAACTGTTAGCTTACAAGACGGATTTACTAGATTAAGTCAAATATTTCCTGAGCTTAAAAGGAGCAACTATAACCTAGACAAAATAGTTGAAGATAGGAATTTCTTAATTCATGGCTCTGGCGATTTTTCTTTAGATGAAATAGAAGGAAGAATTAGAGTTAATGTAACATCTATATCTGAATTAATTTGTTCGGTTTGCCTCAAGAAAAATCCTGTAGACGTTTTTGGGATAGAGATATGGGAAATAATGAAAAATTTCAGAGAAGCATATAAGCAGGCTGAAGTTTTAGAATTACAGACAAGGTTGAATTTTTTAAAAAGGCGTTATTCTAAAGATAAAAAACTTTCTTGTGAGAAAAAAATATTAGCAAAAGATGCAACAGATGATCAAAAATTTGTACTTATCACAGCTACTTATGCTACACATACTTGTCCAATTTGCAAGGGTAAGGCTCAGATTGAAATAGATTGGGATATAGATAGTATCTATTATCCGGACTTAAACTACTCTGTTATTAATGGAGCATACCCAATAAATTTTAGTCTCTTTGTTTGTCCAAATTGTAGTTTTACTTTGTCTGACCACGAAGAAATTGAAATTTTATTAGGGCAAGAAGAAGTAAAAAGATTGTTTAGTATGGAACATCCCGAATTATAACAATTCTTTTTAAAGTGACCCCAATTTTTAATCTCCCACTATTCCCAGATTGGCAACACTCTTTCAACTGCTGTGGGTTGATTTTACCCCGTACCACTGACAAAGCGATGATCTGTTAAAACTGTATGCAGCTTCGTACTACTATCACCAGTACAAAAACTACGATAAAAAGTGAATATAAGATAAGAGTCACTTTGCTAATTTGTCTACAAATGTGTACAGACTGTATACAAAACTAAACATCAAAAAAATGCCCCTCTAGAATCGCCTAGAAGGGCATCAAAATTACTTTAAGGTGCAATACATCATGCAGTAACAGGTTGAGGATTAGCTTTTAATCTCTTGTTTAATGCTTGTTTAGACCACTGGGAACCTCTTGATGTGGTGTAGCCTTCAGTGTTTAAAATGGTACAAACTTTGTCCAGGCTTAAGCCCTGTTCGCGTAATTCTTGCGCTCTAATTATTGCGGCTTCTGTTGCCTCTTGTGCCTTATCAGAATGAGACTGTCTACCTGCCTGACCTAAGTTACAGCCTTGTGCTTTTTTGACTGCCAAAGCTGCTTTAGTCCGTTCGGAAATTAATCTTCTCTCTTCCTGTGCGAGTGACGCGCGTAAATTAATTTCAAACTCACTGGCATTAGGATTTTCTGCAATTATTAATTTTGGGCAATTCTTAATCATAAACCCGTTAGTAAAAGAAGAAACATAAAATACATCTCTACTTAGTCTATCCAATTTTGAGATAAGAAGTTTAGCACCAAACTGGATAGCTGTATCAATAGCAGTTTTAAAACCGTCTCTAACCATCGGATCACTCTTCCCACTACAAACATCCTGATATTCTCCTATAATCTCCAAACCCTCAAAGTTGGCTAACTTACGACACGCGTCTAATTGGGCATCTAATCCTAGTCCTGATTTTCCCTGCTCATCGGTTGATACTCTGGTGTAGATAACGACTGCTTTTATGTTTGCTTTAGCGCGTGCCATGTCTGTTTAACCTTTGTTTGTTCCTTATGCCATGATTGTAAACTTCTAACGTCTACTTTGTCAACTTCAAACGGTCGTTAATAGTTGACAAAGAGAAGGGGCAACTGGCACATATAGACAAAAGCAGGTAATTAATAGATTTACATAGAGTAAAGTCTATGTAAATGGGTTGTAGTAAAATTGTATTACTAGACTAAACCATTTAGTCTAGATACGAAGTTTTGAACCGTCGCCAAAGCATAACCACTATTTACCCACAAGCGTGTAAGCGGTATTACAAAAGTAACTTCTGTAGCATAATATTTGTACACATTATTGTATACAGATGTATACAATAATGTTATGATATTTGTACACAGATGTATACAACACGTACACACAAAGCTATGAGTAATTCTGAGATAATTTCCTTCCGACTGAATACCAAACAATTAGAGGCACTAGAGGCGTTAGGGGAGGGGGGGGAGACTAAACAAGCCATAGCTAAGAGAATTGTACTTGCTGCTATTGGTGGTACTCCCCAGGGTTCACCCGTGCCACAGGATGTACTAGATAAATTGAGGGGAGAATTTATCGATAGGATGAATACCCAAAGCGGATCTATAAACGAAGTATTGGCTAAACAATGGGATGCGATCGCACAACTAAGAGAAGAGATAAAAGCCTTGCAGCTAGTCGGTATACAGTCTGTACACATTAGTAAACCGACTGAGGATATATTACCCCAGGAACCACAGGAGGATAGTATACAAGCTGTACACAACTGTGTACAAGAGGAAGAGGTTACACAGCAGGAGGAACCCCAGGAGGTGATCACACCTGGGGAAGATTTGAGCGATGGGCAAAGCCCCGCCTCCGGCGATCGCCACCAAAGCGATGATGTGGACAAAGCAGAAATTACCGTAAGTGGTCAGGCAGGGAAAAAAATACTAGACAAGAAACAAATTATAAACAGAAGAGACAACATAAAAAAGAAGATGAAACCGAATGATGTCTCAGGGACAATTATCGAAAATAAATTAGTTGAACTATACCCGTATTATTCGGATTGGTTCTTGGCTGATGGTAAACCAAATAAGGTTATGGCCGCAGCTAACTATGATCACATTATCAAAGCGATTCAGTCAGAACTAAACCAGTAGAGCATACCCAAAACGACAAAAAACCGACTCAGATATCTAAGTCGGTTTTTTATCGCGGTTATTGTATTTTGCTATTTTTAAAAACTAACTGAGTTTTAAAAACATTAATTTATACATTTGCTCTCCTCCTAATAATATACGGCTTCATTTCCTCAGCCGTTCGCAGTCCTAAAATATCCACTTCCTTAAATCCCATCGCCTCTAGTTCTGTCTTTGCAGTGGTCGGGTTATCGCTGGCATAGTAGAAGCAATTGCCCCTCTCATTGGTTTCCTGGTAGGCAATTACAGCGCTCCAAAAATTCTCAATGGCGATCGCACCCGGAACCGATGCACTAGAAAAATAAGTTACTTGCTTCATTCCTCCCCCTCAAATTTAATAAGCTTGCCATTGAAATGATCATAAATCTTCCCAGGGTGAAACCATCCTGGTAAAGTTTTTTCGATGTCTTCCAGACTGTTCCCCAGGGTAAGCGTTCAGGGGGTATAAAGAAGAAGAAAACAACCCCCGAAGTCAAGCAATCAAATTATGCAGCTTTCGACAAGTCAGAATCATCAGAACAAGCAGTAGCTTCTGGAAGCAGAGAAGGAGTG
>NZ_JAYGHG010000063.1:0-3080 GCF_034931085.1 Nodularia harveyana UHCC-0300
TAAAGATAAACCTGGCATCGAGCTATTTTTGCGTAGGGCTACCCCTAAACTATCGTCGCCGCAGTAGCGTTTCACCTCTGAGTTCGGGAAGGGATCAGTGTGGTTCCACCACGCAATAGACACCAGGAAAGAGTGTAATTACTAATTCGTAATTCGTAATTCGTAGTTAAAGAATTAGAAATAACGAATCAAACAGTAACCCTGAAGGCTGCATAGTTACGCGAATTAAGTAGTCACCAATGTTTTGAGGTCAAGCCCTCGGTCTGTTAGTACCCCTCAGCTTCATACATTACTGCACTTCCACTTAGAGCCTATAAACGGGTGTTCTGCCCGTGACCTTACCTACTCTCGTAGTGAGAGCACTCATCTTGAGGTGGGCTTCCCACTTAGATGCTTTCAGCGGTTATCCGCTCCGCACTTGGCTACCCAGCGTTTACCGTTGGTACGATAACTGGTACACCAGCGGTGCGTCCTTCCCGGTCCTCTCGTACTAAGGAAGGCTCCTCTCAATGCTCTTACGCCTGCACCGGATATGGACCGAACTGTCTCACGACGTTCTGAACCCAGCTCACGTACCGCTTTAATGGGCGAACAGCCCAACCCTTGGGACGTACTTCCGCCCCAGGTTGCGATGAGCCGACATCGAGGTGCCAAACCTCCCCGTCGATGTGGACTCTTGGGGGAGATCAGCCTGTTATCCCTAGAGTAACTTTTATCCGTTGAGCGACGGCCATTCCATGCTGTGCCGTCGGATCACTAAGGCCGACTTTCGTCCCTGCTCGAGTTGTTTCTCTTGCAGTCAAGCTCTCTTCTGCCTTTACACTCTTCGCACGGTTTCCAAGCGTGCTGAGAGAACCTTTGCGCGCCTCCGTTACTTTTTAGGAGGCGACCGCCCCAGTCAAACTGCCCACCTGAAACTGTTCCCTGACCGGCTTACGGTCACGGGTTAGAATTCTAGCTTCGCCAGAGTGGTATCTCACCGTTAGCTCCATATTCCCCACAAGGAATATTTCATCGCTTCCCACCTATCCTGCGCAAGCGAAGCCCGAACACAATTCCAGGCTACAGTAAAGCTTCATAGGGTCTTTCTGTCCAGGTGCAGGCAGTCCGTATCTTCACAGACATTCCTATTTCGCCGAGTCTCTCTCTGAGACACCATCCAGATCGTTACGCCTTTCGTGCGGGTCGGAACTTACCCGACAAGGAATTTCGCTACCTTAGGACCGTTATAGTTACGGCCGCCGTTCACCGGGGCTTCAGTCGTCAGCTTCAGGGCGAACCCCTGACCAACTTCCTTAACCTTCCGGCACTGGGCAGGCGTCAGCCCCCATACGTCCTCTTTCGAGTTAGCGGAGACCTGTGTTTTTGGTAAACAGTCGCCTGGATCTCTTCACTGCGACCCACGTCTTAGGTGGGCACCCCTTCTCCCGAAGTTACGGGGCCATTTTGCCGAGTTCCTTAGAGAGAGTTATCTCGCGCCCCTTGGTATTCTCAACCTCCCTACCTGTGTCGGTTTCGGGTACGGGTATTGTGTCTTCATCACATTACAAGCTTTTCTTGGCACTATCCTTCACCACGCGGAGTTCGTAAACTCCTCCCAAACCAATCAGGGTATGGCTATCTTTTATGCGTCCCTTGCAATGCTCCCACACAATAGTCAGGGATTATTCACCCTGTGTCCATCGACTACGCCCTTCGACCTCGCCTTAGGACCCGACTAACCCTCCGTGGACGAACCTGGCGGAGGAACCCTTAGGGTTTCGGGGTGTATGATTCTCACATACATTTGCGCTACTCAAGCCGACATTCTCACTTCCGTCTCGTCCACAGCTGCTCGCCGCTACTGCTTCTACCTACTACGGAACGCTCCCCTACCGATTGATAATTAAATCAATCCCACAGCTTCGGTACATTGCTTAGCCCCGTTCATTTTCGGCGCAGGAGCGCTTGACTAGTGAGCTATTACGCACTCTTTTAAGGTTGGCTGCTTCTAGGCAAACCTCCTAGTTGTCTCTGCACTCCCACCTCCTTTATCACTTAGCAATGATTTGGGGACCTTAGCTGGTGGTCTGGGCTGTTTCCCTCTTGACAATGAAGCTTATCCCCCACTGTCTCACTGGCAATGTGTTCTCTGGGTATTCTGAGTTTGTCTCGATTTGGTACCGGTCTCCCAGCCCGCACCGAAACAGTGCTTTACCCCCCAGATTTAATCATTACCGCTGCGCCTAAACACATTTCGGGGAGAACCAGCTAGCTCCTGGTTCGATTGGCATTTCACCCCTAACCACAGCTCATCCGCTGATTTTTCAACATCAGTCGGTTCGGACCTCCACTTGGTGTTACCCAAGCTTCATCCTGGCCATGGTTAGATCACCAGGGTTCGGGTCTATAAACACTGATTTTCGCCCTTTTCAGACTCGGTTTCCCTTTGGCTCCGGCATTCTCGCCTTAACCTACCAGTGCCTATAAGTCGCCGGCTCATTCTTCAACAGGCACGCGGTCATCCGTTGAATCGGACTCCCACTGCTTGTAGGCTGACGGTTTCATGTTCTATTTCACTCCCCTTCCGGGGTTCTTTTCACCTTTCCCTCGCGGTACTGGTTCACTATCGGTCACACAGTAGTATTTAGCCTTACGAGATGGTCCTCGCTGATTCACATGGGATTCCTCGTGCCCCATGCTACTCGGGATTCAGCTACTATCCTTGAGTTTTCAACTACAGGACTTTCACCTTCTTTGGTGCAGTATTTCGCTGCTTCGTTTAACCGCTAGATTCGATGTCGCTGTCCCACTACCCCAAGAGATAAATCTCTTGGTTTAGGCTCTTCCCCTTTCGCTCACCACTACTTAGGGAATCTCTTTTGATTTCTCTTCCTCCAGCTACTTAGATGTTTCAGTTCGCTGGGTTGGCTCTTTCCTGCCTATATATTCAGCAGGTAGTATTTAGGGTTGCCCCATTCGGAGATCTCCGGCTCAATGTTTGCTTCCAACTCCCCGGAGTATATCGTCGGTAACCACGTCCTTCTTCGCCTCTGTGTGCCTAGGTATCCACCGTCAGCCCTTATTAGCTTGACCACTTT
>NZ_JAYGHG010000064.1:0-4471 GCF_034931085.1 Nodularia harveyana UHCC-0300
TAATTGAGATGTTTTTCTCAAGATGTGCTGCAACTATTTTTTCTCTAAGATCGACAGAGTATGACTTCATTTAAAAATATTTATATTTTAATCTAGTGTACCTCATTACAGACGTAAGTGCTGTATTAGTTATGCCACTCAGACTCTTGAGGGTACTCATGCTTGGGATACTTTTATGTCTCTTGTTGCCACTACTCGTAAATTGGGAATCAGCTTTTTTGAGTATGTGCGTGACCGCATTTCTCAGCTTGGGGATATTCCATCTTTGGGGTCTATTATTCGCGAAAAATCTGTTCTCAATCCCTTGGGTTGGTCATGGATGCCCGAATAACCCCTTCCCCCGAACTATTGAGCGGATACGACTAAACTATTAATTACTTCTGTCCGAATGTCAGAACACCAATCATCTGGGAAGTCTGGACAAAGTTCTAAAATTTTAGCCTCTATCTGGGTGGCTGTTACTTCATTAATACCCTTAGCCTTGAGAGTTCGGCGGATAGAGTCTACTTTGTTCTTGAGTTCTTTCATTTTGAATGCTCCTATTTATTTCGAGTAATTGCTGTAAAAAATACAATTCTGCAAGCTTGCGAATAGCTATATACAGAATGTTTGCCAAACTGTAACCCAGCTTTATACCAAGCATTTATCAGCATCCTCTTGGTTACATTCGGCTTGATTTGACGAAGTATTGAAAGTATCATTTCTCCTGTAAATTCCTGATAGCTTGAATACTTATTCAGGAAATTTTCATAGGCTGTGAGTGACTGCTTTGTTAGCACCGTCCTGGGGTAGGAAGCTTTCAGTTGGGCGTAAGATTGCACTGATTTGAGGTTGATAGTTACACCGGAGCGCTCCAACTCATTCCTAATCTGTCTCCAACGACGATCTGACAAAGTGCCACTGATGGCCTCAAAAGCTTGTCTGTAGTAGTCCTTTTTTACTTGGTTGACCATATAGGCAGTTACAGATGTAATTCATCTGTTAGCATTCTAGCCTATAGTGGCTATTATGGCTTTGATGGATATATAGACATTACTTATCAGAAGTGGCTGAATAGCAATAGAATCCTATATAGCCACAAACATCCATCCATCAGCCACAATGAAACCCAATTCAGACAAGGATTTAGTACAAGTGAGAGTTTCAATACCAGAAGATTACAGACGGCTATTTAAGGCGTTGTGCGCTGAATTAGGCACTGATATGAGTAAGAAACTGACTGAGATGATACGCCAAGAACTGATTAGCGCTGGAAAACTTAAGGAGTAGCTTTGAAACGTATCTGCAAAAAATCTTTGAAACCTAAGTTACCTAACGCTATCGCCACGAACGAAACCATCAGGGTTACAGCCGCGTGACAGCTGAAAAATCCCTCAAAATTCTGTCGCCAGTCAGGTTTAACTGTGAAACGTAACTGGATAGCGACACCTGCGACATTTACCATATAAAGATTCTAGGCTTTGAAATATATCTGCCAGCGAAAATTTACCCCAAAATACCCCCGAAAAAACTGGGTGCAAAACTGGGAACTTCCCGAACTACTTATAAAAAACTTTGACGATTGCGCGAATGTGATTGAGTGTCGGCATAGAGCCGAGATATCAACGAGAACGGAAATAATATCTGAAAAGGCTTAATTTTTCGTTGTCTATAACGGTGTTAAGTACAAAGAAGTAGCAAATGACCAAACCTAAGCAGGATAATCGTTAAGAGCCTTAATTTCCGAATATGCAGCTATATCAGCTCAATGCCAACTTATCTATCGCCCTTTCTCCCAGTTTACGAGCAGTCGCAGTGTTAATTGTTTTTCCTTATACATACTGCGATCCATTTTCAGCATTCTTAGTATGAAACTGGGTTGGGTGCTAACGTTTCTATTTATTACCAATGGTTTAAACTGCGATCGCATTGTCAACATCTTCAGCATGGAAGCGACCGAGGCGCGTTCGCTTCCACTTGCGACCGATGGCAATCATCGCCGCTTCCATTTCCTCATCGTCAGCCAATTCAATCAGTTCAACTAGCTTTTCTCCCACAGTAGGTTTTTTGGTGGGTACAGGTTGCTCTGCTAGGAGCTGGCAAAAGTAGCGGCGCGAACCTGGGGCTAACTCATCCATTGCCGCCAACAAAGACATTAAAACTTCTGGACTAAGCCAAGTTTTACCAGACCTAAAATCTGATAAATGATTAGCGCTTATTCCAGCAAGCTTCGCTAATTCCTTCCCTTTAATGCCGTATAAATCCTGAGCCTGCTTGAAAAGCTGATGAATCATAAAGCTTTTTTTCCCAAAATACACGCCAGTAATTGTATAAAAGTGATATTATCCAACTACTAGGTTAATCAAATTAATCTGCAAGTTTGTTTGATTAATTCAAGTTTACACCAAATAAAACAGCCCTGGTGCATTGCCGTGCATCAAGGCCACAAAAAACATAGGTTTGAAATATGGAACAGCATTATCGGCTGACCCTCAGTGATGCGATCGCCAAATATCAAGGTGGCGATCTAACTGCGAAAGGTTTAGTTCACTTCTACATTCTTATCAGATGCAGACCCGGTTGGAAAATCCGTCTAGAGCATCAAAAAGTTTGTAAAGAATTAGGCATCCAAAAAACTGCATTCTACAACGCCATTAGCCGACTACGAGAGGAAGGCTCGATTAACTGGGAGGCCCCCCAAGGAATTGTAGTTTCATTGTCAATAAGCGAGTCATTCCGCGAATGCGGAATGGAGTCCGCAATCGCGGAAACTGAGTCCGCAATCGCGGAAACTGAGTCCGCAATCGCGGAAACTGAGTCCGCAATCGCGGAATCAAAATCGCCAGATGCTTTGGAGAATGGGCAGTTCGGCGATTCCCCAGATTTATTAACAACTTCTTATCAACTATTTATCAACTCTCTCTCAGAGAACGAGAGAGAGAATTTTTTAGATTTTGGTAAGAAGAAAGCAGCAGAACTGAAAAATCCGCCAGTGCAATTACCACTCAAATGGATTGAGAAGAACTTTGACGAATTGCGAGCGCAGTGGGAAAAACTTCGGGGTGTGGTTCGTGGTTCCAAATGGGAAAGTGACCCCCGCCGCCAAGAGTGGCTAGATAAAATTCGCTCCCTTGGGTTCGCGGGGTTCATTTTTGAAGATGGCAGTTTAGATAAGCAGCGCAAGGAATTTTATCAGTGGGCTAACTCTCACAACTTAATTTGGGGGAATGAAATATGAAATTACCTGAACTTCCCCCAGAACCAATCCGCGATGAAGACCAGCCGGGATATCAAAAAGAAATTTGGCAACCGTCCTGGCGCTGCTTCTGCTGCGAGGACACGGGAATTGTGAGATCCAGACTGGCAGCTATGGTAATTCGTGGCTACAACTCCAACCGCGATCGCTTGCCGATTTGTCAGGCTCCAGGCTGTAACGCTGGTGTGAACTGGCTACACCTAGAGGGAAACATAGACATGAGGCTAACGGCGGCAATTTGTCAGGAATTAGACCGTATCAGCCGCGAGGACTGGCGACAGTCCACACAGCAAAAGTTCATCAACCTCAAGGCTATATCTCAAAAAATGGCGATGCCAGGAAGTTGCGAGCGTACAGAGCAAGATAACCGCGAAGTGCAGCAGCGAAAGGCTGAAATTGAAGCGACTAGCTCTGACCAATGGGCGGCTATGAGAAATGCATATTTGGAGGTGGATAAGTAGGGCTTGCTGAAAAAGTCGAGAAAAAACTTGAGGAGAATTGAGTGGGTAGTCAGGCAGGAATAAAGATAAGTTTTCGTTGTCTAAAACTGCCTAATTCATCAATTTTATTCATAGGAACCAGGGAAAAAGACGTAATTTTGAAAAATTGACATAGAAATCCCCAAAAAAGCCGTAATAACAGGGTGGAAAGATTCATGACTAAAAAAGTTATGGCAATAGAAGTTAAAGAAGTATGAGGCAGTTTAGCCATGACTCTACCCTGGGTAAATCTGCGTTTACCCTGTCCAAATTTACCCTCAATAGAGTTACGAATCCGCTCATCATCAGCGGCTTGTTTCTTTTGTTCTTGGCTAACATTTTTTGGTGGTCTTCCTAATGGTGGACCACTAATTCTAATTCCTCGTTCTTTACACCAAGCTCGGTTGTCTCTAGTCCGATAAATTGAGAGCATCTCAACTTTGTTAGAACAAAAGAACTAACAGCACCTAAAGCGTGTCATTAAGATAAGCACAGCGATGCATGAGGACTTGAGAGACATTAGATTGATTCCATTGCGCTCCAGAGATTTTTACCCCTCTTCTGTCACTTTCCGGCTATTCTGAATAAAAGAATAAAGGTTCTTCGGTTACTTTTATGGAGAATTAATAGTAAAATGCCAGTTTAATAAACTGCGTAACCTAAAATTGCTGAAGTTACGGAAGCCATATCCCAGCCTTTTAATTAACTTGAGTTTATTATTAATTCCTTCTACAGTACCACTCGTAGTTTTACTGTC
>NZ_JAYGHG010000065.1:0-3474 GCF_034931085.1 Nodularia harveyana UHCC-0300
CTCCAACTACAACAGAAATGGTTGATAAACTAATCTCAGTTGCACTCGACTTAATCAATCCTCAACATTTAAGAAACTGGTTTGCTAGTTGCTGCTACTGTACTTCATAATAGCCGGAAATGCTGTAATCTTCGTTGTTTTAAATTATTTACTGACCAATCTGAATTGGCTAGAAAATGATGTAACGACTGTGCAGATTTTATACTTACTACTTTCGCTATCTCTGGTAATGATTTTCTTTGAATTTGGGACATTATTCCCAGATGTAAATATTTGAAGCACTCATAATTTCTTACTTCTTTAAACAGGTCTTTATACTCTGCACAATATTCATCTATGGTGGCAACTGTTGGGTGAGCATCTCTTGCCAAATGTTTCAAAATTTGTAATTCTACATCCATTGCCCTACTTACCTTTCAGGGTTTTCTTTTTTTATTCTTTTATTCAGAATAGCCGGAAAGTGACAGAAGAGGGTTAGTGTGGATATGCTAGGTCTGGTTCTGCGGGTATTGGTAATGTCTGCTAGTCTTCCAGAACGTGAAGGAGCGAAAAAAGTTCTTAACCGAGTTTACGATACACGCAATCAGGTTCAACGCTTAAACACCATTTGGATGGATGGAGGATACCGAGGAGAACAATTTATGCGTTGGGTGATGGATATGTTTCGCTAGATTGTAGTAATTGTCCTCAGACCCTTGGAGAAAAGGGGTTTTGTCCATTTACCTAAGCGTTGGGTTGTTGAGCGTACTTTTGGCTGGCTTAATTGGTGTCGGCGTTTAAGTAAGGATTATGAACGACTACCCGAAACTTCGGAGACATTCATCTATGTTGCTATGATTCGTATCATGGTTCGACGGCTGGCATAATTTTTACCTCACTCTGACTTTTAAAACATCCTCTCAGCGCTTGCGCGGTCGCGTGATGGTGTAACTTACACCATAAGCTGACCACAAAGAAGGCTGAAACACTTAATTTATCCTTAAGCGATAGCTTGCGCTGATTTGTCAATGTCCTTTGTTCACGCATAATGTTGGTTCGCAGACTAATTGAAAAATTTTTAACGGATTTATAGGGTTTCTAAGCTGTTGTCTGCGAACCGACACGACACTTGACCGAAAGTCGAGCGTCTGGGGGTAGGGGATATTAATCGGATTTTTTATCGGATGTAAGATAAGAGTTTCTTATTTTGTGTTCTACCCTCTTTTACTGTATGATTTTCATGAGACCATAGGGTTGATTCGCAGGTTAGAGGTTGTATGTCCGCAAACGCCGATTTAATTAGGGGAAGAGGTTCAACGAAGACGCAGGCGAAAGTTAGGGCAACAGGTGGGGTTGAATCTCCATCGGAATTATCCCCCTTGCTCCGGGCTTCAAAACTAAATTACCAGCCACAGGCCAGTGATACGAACATTGAGGCAGATAAATATCTGTTTGCTCGCCTACGACAACTTTCGCTCAAACAACGCTTAGAAATGTTCGTTGTTCATGAGCGTGGAGTGAAGAAACTTTGCCTTGTAGGAATTAAATCCCGACACCGTGGCGCGTCTGTGGAGGAAATTCGTCGTGTTTTTACCCGTGCTGTCTTAGCAGAAAAGTATTCTTTTGATTTTCACCCCCAAGGTAATGATGAAAATATGTGGATTCAGGATTCAATCTCGTTGGCAGCAGAATTACACCAAATTTTTGAGTCCACTAATATTCCTTACTATGTAAGTGGTGGTGTTGCATCTTCGCTGCACGGTGAACCTCGTTCCACTCGTGATTTAGATTTGGTAATTTCAGTCCAATCTGACCAAATCGATGTGTTGGTAGCGACACTTGAAGGTGCGGGATACTATTGTCCAGCAGGTGCGGTTGAGGGTTTAAAGCAAGGAAGTGAACGAATGCTGAATATCACTCATACCGAAACTATTGCGAATGCAGACTTATATATCACTGATGTTTCGCCATTTGCAGTGTCTCAGATGGCACGTCGCAGGCTCATCGATTTAGAAGGTATACCTGCGTTTTGGGTGGCTTCCCCAGAAGATACAATTTTACAGAAGTTACGGTGGGGTAGGGGGAGTCAATCGGAAAAACAGTGGCGCGATGTCTTGGGGATACTGAAGTTGCAAGCTGAAAGTTTGGATTATATATACCTGGCAGAATGGTCAGAACAGTTGGATTTGATTGATGCTTTGAACCAAGCATTTACTGAAGCTGGTGTGTAATATTTAATTGGGAAGTCAATAAATGCGATCGCCTGATAGTTTAGAAAACGATTCATTACCACCGATTAAACTCATTCTACTGGAAAATGACAATGCCGCATCTGCTCATACTTCTACAAAATTGAGTAGCCAATCAAAAAGGATAACAGCACCCACTGATATTCGTTTTGTGAAGGTACAGGAGTTTTTACGCAGCAATAACCTTGCGCCTAACAGCCGTAAGCTCTACGAACGAGAACTGAAGCGGTTTTTGGCTTGGACAGAACTGCACTATCATGAGCTGCGTCCACGTCATTTTGGGCAGTACAAAGAGTACCTGCGCGATGATGTACGTACTGATACTGGTAAACCTCTGGCTAAAAGCAGCATGAATGCGGGAATTGCGGCTCTGAAAAGCTTTTTTAAGTGGATGTGTTATACCTATCCTGAAATTATTGCTACCAATCCCACACTAGGGATAAAACTAGAAAAAATTCCCCTACCTCCTGCTCAAAGTTTAACGCCAGAAGAAATGCAACGGGTATGGTCAGCGTTGGAGTTTCTGGGAGAAACAAAACAACGGGATACAGCAATGGTTCACATTCTCAGTCATGGACTCCGGGCTGGGGAAGTTGTACTGTTAAATGTTGGGTCTTTTGATGGGAAGGTACTGTTTTTACCAGATACGAAAACTAATGAACCACGCTTAGTACCGTTGCGAAAACAAAGCCGAGAAGCTGTAACGGAGTATTTGCGATCGCGCCAAGAACTCGGTGAACAATTAAATAGCCTCAGTCCATTAATGATTTCACATCATGCTTCATATCAAGGACAGCGCTTGAGTTATCATGGCGTTTACTTTGCTATCGAAAAAATAGGTGAACTTGCTGAAGTTGAAGGTTTGCATCCTCACTCTTTTCGTCATACCTATGCGACTGATTTATTACTGTTGGGTATTGACCCTACCCATGCTCGGAAACTGACGGGACATCAAAGCGAGAGAGCATTTCGACGCTATACACTCCGTAGTGAGCAAGAAGCGGCGATTTCTGCTTATTATCGGGCTATTGGCGAAGAGGGATAAAAGGGTATTGGGTGTAGGGTGTAGGGTGTAGTGATATGAAATAAATGCGAAATTTAATATAGTGTTCCTGCTAGATACAGCATTTCCGGCTATTATGAAGTACAGTAGCAGCAACTAGCAAACCAGTTTCTTAAATGTTGAGGATTGATTAAGTCGAGTGCAACTGAGATTAGTTTATCAACCATTTCTGTTGTAGTTGGA
>NZ_JAYGHG010000066.1:0-3157 GCF_034931085.1 Nodularia harveyana UHCC-0300
CACTCCTTCTCTGCTTCCAGAAGCTACTGCTTGTTCTGATGATTCTGACTTGTCGAAAGCTGCATAATTTGATTGCTTGACTTCGGGGGTTGTTTTCTTCTTCTTTATACCCCCTGAACGCTTACAATAAATTTAGAATTGCTGCAAGATTTAATTGAAAACCGCCAGGACTTTTTAGCACAAAATACAGGAAAAATGTACTTTGTACTTAACAAAGTAGATATGAAAGGAGAAAGTGATAGAAAGATTGAAGATGTGATAGAATCTTTAAGAATGAGTTTGGTTAGCTTTGGTATTCCTGAACCAAATATTTACCCAGTTATTGCTAGACAGGCTTTATTATCTAAGCTCATTCAAGAAGGAAAGGCAACTGATAGCCATATTAAGGATTTTGAAAACTTTTATAGTGTTAGATATGCTGAAAGAGATGAAAAAGGTAGGAGAATTATTCCTTTACCAGAAGAAATTGCACCCCAAGCTTTAAAAGATAGTGGTATTCCCAAAATTGAAGAGACAGTAATTAAAAATATTGTGCAAACTTCAGGATGGAATTTATTGAGTGATGTCTTAGCTGTTCTGAATAAAGCTGCTCAATCTGTAGCTGATATGCTTACTACAGAAATTCGCGGTTGGGAGTTAGAATTTGAGGAACTACAACAAAAAATAGAGGAATATAAACAACGTTTTGAGTCAATTGAAAATAAGTTAGCAAGTGTAGAAAAGTTTGTAGAGTCGCAAAAGAAAAGATTATTCAAAACTCTTAGGCAAGAAATTTATAAGTTTGCTGAAACAGCTAAAAATCGTATAGATATAGAAATTGATAAAGTAGCAGAAGAACAAGCTAAAAATTCGGGTTCTCTATCTAGTAAAGAAAACTCAAATCTTGTCTCATTCATTTGGAATAAAGTTACTTCATGGGTTCAAGATGATTCAACTTCAGATCCATATAAAATCAAGGTAAAAAACAAAAAAGATGCTAAAGAAATAGGTAAAATTATTAATGATTACTGCGCTCCTATAGTTCATAACTTTTGGTTGGATACACAAGACAGACTCGTTAGAGAAGGTACAAAGATTCAGGAAGACTTAGTTCAGCAAATTCAACAAGAAATACAAGCTATTTCTGATGAATTATCTCAGTATATTGGTAAGACTTTGCAAGTAAAGATTGGTACTAATGCAATTCAGTTTCCTAAATTTGAATTTTCTGGCATTGATACTAAAATTCAAGAACAACGAAAAATTTTTGAAAGAGTTAAGAAAATAACTATGCAAGAGGAACGTTGTTGTGCAAGTCCTCATGTCTATGAACAAGATGTTGTTATGAAAACAGAAGTATCTTACTATGAAATTGATTTACGGCTGACTGCTCAAGGAATTAAAGACAAGATAGATGAGCAAGTAAAGAGAAACATAGGTTCACTCAAGGGTGTTATTGACGAACAAGTAACCGAAAACTTTCGGAAAGGGGAAGAGCAAATTAATGATTATATCAATAGATTTCTGAATATTTTTGATAATTCGCTGACACAAAGGGTAAAGAGAGAATCTGAATCAAAAGAGATTGTTTCTACTCTAAAAAGTCAAAAATCAGAAGTGAGTGCATATCTAAGTGAATTAATATTGGCTCGACAACTACTAGATGATTGGAAGCCGTCATCTATTAACAGAACCATGTCCCATTGAGAGGGTATCCCGGCTCAATACCGCTAAAACATACCATCAAGTAAATCAGTAATCGCCCCCTGGTCTTTGTGCCGGTTATCATCGTAGATCATTAAAGTGTCCAATTTCCGGTGACGACTGAGTTTTTGTACCTTCCTGACATTACCATCAGTAGCATCCAAAGCCGCAGTGATAGCACTATGACGGATACGGTGCGGTGACATCTGCTTTTTAATCCCAGCCTTCTGTGACAACTTCACCAACATTTTTCGCAGTCCATCCCCAGTCAAACGCCCCCCAGCATTAGCAAAGTCCACAGCCACAAACAAAGCTGAATTATCCTTAACCCCTGGTCTACACTCCAACCATTGAGAAATAGCTGCTACCGTCCCCCCACCCAAATCAATAACTTCTGATTGTGTCCCCCGTCCCTTACCTAAAATCCTGAGTGTCTTAGTTTCCGGGTCAAAATCCCCCACATTTAATTGACACACCTCATTCCGTCTCAGGGCATTACCCCAAAGCAGACGCAGGATAGCATAATCACGTTTACCCTTATCGGTGGTCAAATCACACTGATTCAGAATTAACTCAAAAGTCCCCCGGTCAATTCCAGAAGTATCGCGGTAGTTTTGCACCCGTTCCGATTCGATATCTTCTAGACTGTAATGGCACACCCCCAACTTGCGGCCAGTCACCACCAGACTTTTGATAGCAGCCATACGGCGGTTAACAGTTGCTTCCTTTAGACCCTTGCGGATCAACTGTGCCTTATACTTGAGAACCACAACCATAGCTTGACCTTGTTCTAGGTGTAGGAACTCTAAAACCACATCAGGCGTAGGAATTTTACCCGTCATCACCTTAAAAAAGTCCTTGACATCTTTTTCGTATGCAATGCGTGTATTAAGCGATCGCTTGTCTGCGAGTAATTGAGATAGCACGTCAGGCTCAGTGTTAAGAGTTTGAGAAAAGCTTGTGCCAACAGAGGCATCAAGAGAAGCATTTAAGACTTCTGTAGATAGTATATCTGTATTCATTTTTAGTTATCGATAACAGCCCTTTCCGAGAACACCTGCACTTTATTTAACCCCATCCCGGTGAACAGGGGTTAATACTAGGGTGTGGTTAGCGGCGGCGGCGGCCTTATCGATGCTGTCCCCTGCTGGTGAAGTCAGTAAATGGCGATATGACGACATTACACACTCCTGGGGCTTCACCCCAGGAGTTAACACGGGATTAGACGGGTTTAAAAGCAAAAATTTTTAGTCACGCACTAAAAAATGTGTTATTACAATAGTAATACTCTTATAAAGAGGCTATTAACTTATGTACACCTTAAAAATTCGTAGAGTTGGAAATTCCGGTTCTTCCGGTATTTTTATGGTGACTATGGAAATTTAGTAACTTTTAATAACTATAATTTAGTGATGTCAATGCCTATAATATAAGCTATGCAAGCATTTAAAAAATATTTAACATGGTTGTATTA
>NZ_JAYGHG010000067.1:0-2598 GCF_034931085.1 Nodularia harveyana UHCC-0300
TGCAAGTACAGCACAATATTTTTGCAAGTCGTTTTTGCCTACACCACTAACATCCATCCATAGCCGAATACAGCTATTCCGAATGAACTTAGCAGTACGAATTGCTTTATCTACTGCAATGAATTGCCCTGACTTTCCATAAGCTTTAAACTCAAAAACAAGCATCTTTCTACCTCCTATCTTATACTACCACTTTTGGTATAAGATTAATTCAAATATAATAAAAAGCCGTCGTAGAACAACGGGGCTTTAAACCCATTTCTTCGGTAATAGAAGTATTGACTATTTCCTGGGGTAATCACCTCTTCAAACCAGTTTCCCCCATAAGGGGGAAGGCTTTGTCAACAACTGGCTTTTTCTCACAACAGTCAAAACTCAGGGTGATGTACTACACGGGGGCTTTTTGTTCGGTAAATCGGCGCAGAACACCGTTAATAAATCGGTGACCTTCATCTCCACTGTAGCGTTTGGCTAGTTCTACCGCTTCGTTGATAGCTACTCTGTCTGGTAGATTTAAAAACATCATTTCTGCCACAGCAATTCGCAAAATATCTCTGTCTATTTGGGCTAGGCGAGTGACTTGCCAATCTACTAAAGCAGAGGAAATTTGTTCGTCGATGATGATTCGGTTTTCGTTGATGATTTTGACCAGTTGGATGGCATATCTGCCCACTTCTTTATCTTGATTTGCTAGTTGAATTAATTCGGGGAATTCAACGGCGGCTCCCAGTTGATTGATGGCTGTTTGGGTATAGTCTATGGCCTCTTTCAGGAGGTTTCTGGCAGTATCAAGGTCTGAGGCACGAGTTTGACTAGTTAACAGGCGCTCGTTACTACGTTGCAGGTCTCCAGTGGCGGTATCAAGAGTATCTTGAACTTCTGATCTTAGGGTACGGACTGTGGCTAAGACTAATTTTGGCAGATGATCTTCTGTTAATTTTTTAGGATTAATTGGTAATTGGCTAAGACTTAATAGAGCCAATTCACGAGAAATTTGTTGGGGTTTTCTTTCTTGCATGGAAGTGAGTGCCTCAGCACTAATGATTCAGGGTTTGTAATGAAAGGATTCTGGTTTGGTTAGATAATCATACTATCTGTTTACTGGTGACTTTGCCGGATTGATTTTAAGTTTCATCGCAGGGGATAATAGGCATTTTGGTTTCTAGGGTTGCTGTTTCTAGATTTCGCTCTTTAGGCAGAACTAGGGGAGCTAGAGGGGTATTTTGAGCGATAATTCCCCCAGAAACTAATACTTTAAAGGCATCTTCTATGGGCATTGAGAGGTTGACTACCTCATCCTCTGGAACAATGGCATACCATCCGGTGGTGGGGTTTGGGGTACTGGGAATGAACACACTGAGCATGGGACTTGGTAGATGAGTTTGAATTTCGTTGCTCATGTTACCTGTGACGAAGGCGATCGCCCAAATTCCTTTTCTGGGATACTCTACTAAAATCACCCGGCGAAACTTGCTGTTAGAATCTTTGAGTAGGGTGGCTAAAAGTTGTTTCAGGGTTTTGTATACCTGGCCAGCTAAAGGGATTGCCTGTAATATTCGCTCACCAAAATCTAATAACCAACGCCCAGCGATATTCCGCGCCATCAACCCTATTAACAAGATACTTAATAGAGGGACGGCAAGTCCTACGGCGAGATTCAGTATATTTACTAATATAGGTTGGAGACCATCAAAGGGATTGAGTTGTTTGGGAATTTTCGTGAGAAAGTTGATTACCCAATTAGCGATAGTAATGGTTAGCCAAATGGTTGTTGCTAAGGGAATTACTACCAACAATCCAGCAATCAGGTCGTTCTTTAAATCCTGTTTGAGATGATTAATTCCCAAGTCCCTATTCTCCTCTTTTAGGCTACTGGAACTTTTGTTATTGGTATTCATACCCGCATACTTCTAAAGTTGCGAAAGGATTGCTTGTCATATTTAATACTTCAAGCAACTGTCAAATCTAGTTAACATTTGGGCTAATGCTACGAAAATATGCACTTATGACGAGAAAAACAGTTTTTTCCTACACAGGTGCATATAGACACTTACCAATTAAGATAAGTCCTGATTTGACTTTGAGGATGTTACTTTTCTTGATCAGACTTGTAAATCATTGTTGCAAGTCTCTTATCTATTATTCATCCTATCGCGCTCAATTAAAAGCTGCTCATAATTCTGTAAGTCTGACACTCTAGCTAAAGAAGGATTTTCATCAGCTTGTTGACTTGTAACTCGGCAGCAATTATGTTTCTGAAAATTTAACTGCCAGAATATTAATTTATTATAAGGTAGAAAAGTATCCTCAGATATCTCGGTCCCCAGGTCGCTAAGGATAAAAACAGATGATCAAAACCTGATCATTACATAGTTTCCCACCTGTTACCTATGATATTAAAAATCTCAGTAGCTAGGAAAGGTCGATTTTGTTAACAATCTTGTCTGTGTAAGTAAAGGTGAGGTGGACTGAGAGGGTGTTTGAAAAGTTTTAGGGAGTCAAAAATTAAGCTAGTCGCCTGACCATAATACGGATCATGGCAAGGTAGATAAATGTCTCTGATGTTTCCGGTAATAACTCATAGTCTCTGACCAATCG
>NZ_JAYGHG010000068.1:0-1719 GCF_034931085.1 Nodularia harveyana UHCC-0300
GTAAGCGTTCAGGGGGTATAAAGAAGAAGAAAACAACCCCCGAAGTCAAGCAATCAAATTATGCAGCTTTCGACAAGTCAGAATCATCAGAACAAGCAGTAGCTTCTGGAAGCAGAGAAGGAGTGGCTGTACTACCACGAGCAGCAACAACAGCCTGAGTCATAAACTCCAAAACATTACGCTTTTGGGACTTGAGCGTTGTGACCACAGTCAACATCCGAGCTACAAAATTACTACCCGCTTCAGTCTGAGAACCGAAACTAGTCCGTCGCCAGATCACGGCGGGACGAATAGCTCTTTCAGCAGCATTATTAGTGGGTTCAACACCAACAGTTGTCACAAACAACCACATCGCAGATTCAACCTTTAAAAGTTGGCGGCAAGTACGAACAGTTTTGGACAAGGGTGTTTTTTCCCGATAGCTAATCTCATGGTCGGCAGCTTCTTGTAAGGAAACTAGGACTTGCTCCCGAATATCTGTGACTAACTTCACAAATTGATCACGGGACAGAGTACCATCTCGAACTCGATGCCATAACTCAAATAATTTTTCCTGTTGTTTAACCAGCGCAGTTCCTAATTCAGCCGAAACTCCAGGACGTTCCGATATTTTGATAAATTCCCGTCGCAGGTGCGCCCAACACAATTGCCGACGTTCTAAATCTACCCAGTTGTAAGCACCATGACGGTCGGAGTTTAAAATTCCATTGAAGTTTTCACCCAATAAATTCTTTGCCCCTTGGGTACAACGGGTGAGGGCTATTTCAAAAAATGTGACTAGGGGCGTGACTGCAACCCATAACCAAGCTTTTCTCTGTTCAGGATTAAAACCATCAATATTTCCTTGATTAAAGCTGGTCTCATCGGCTCCGACGATGTTTGCGTTTTGAATATATAGTTTGGCTTCATCTACACAGGTTGCCACGGCATTACTCGCTTCTTGCCGCAGTTTGTTGACGGTTCCCAATGATATTGAGATTCCAAATACTTCTTGCATGGCACTTTGTACCATTCTTTGACTATTGCGATATACTCCACTCAGCAATGCTACTAGAGCTACTACTCTTACCCCGTAACCACTTGGGTTCACATCGAATGGTAATATGGCACGGGTCTTAGTGCCACATCCTGTACAGGCCAATTGATGCAAACGATGCTCTATGACTATGGGACTGATGGGTGGTATTTCTACTATCTGGTGACGATAGGGGTTTGTATCAATTCCAGTGAGGGTGGCTCCACAATTAGCGCATTCTTCTGGATGGTGGTCGATTATTTCACTGCATTCTTCTATTGGGTATAGGTCTCGGCTATTTCCTTTATGACCTGGTTGACCCCCTCGTTTTTTACTGCTTTTCTGTTTTGCAGGCTTTTTTTCAAATCCCGGTGGGTCACTCGATGGTGGTGATGATGAATTTTTTGATGTCCGATTTATTTTTTCTAATAGCTGTTCTTGAACTCTGAGGACTTCTGCTAGTTTCTTTGACTGTTGTTCTATTTGCTGCGCCATTTCCTCCACCAGTTTCTTCACACTGCTTGGAGTTTTTCCCCAATCTTCTGGGGGTATCTGTTCTAAGTGATTGACGCGCTTGTCTTCCATATCACTTAATTTATCAGATTTTGGGGAGAATTTTTAGCGATGGGCGAACGCACAAGCATATCCGCAGGACTCAGCCCCTCCTTTGGCGATCGCTCTTCCACCCCCCCCTGAACGGTTAC
>NZ_JAYGHG010000069.1:0-1657 GCF_034931085.1 Nodularia harveyana UHCC-0300
CTATCCATTACCCACATCTTTCTTAACATAAAATTTGACAAAAGGAAGTAGTTGTGTAGTGAAGTATGGAGAAAAATCGCCAGTGACTCTAGTTTAAAGACATGAGAACAAACAGAAGCTCACAAAAGCCTCATTCTCTAGACTTCATGTTTGATAAAAATGGAAACAAGCTGACAGGATGAGGTAATGATTAATTAACGACAAGAGACTGACAAACCAGCCAACCTTGAACAATATCATGTAATCGGCTTAATCCACGCCAGAGAACTTTCACACCTGGATAACCGTCAGATTTTCGACCTAAAAACCCACCCAATCGGGCAATCCAATTCACAACTTCAGCCAGTGTCGGTGGACTGGTATCAGGGTAAATTTCGTGGTGTATAGTCGCATACAAAACCTGCCACTCGTGAGATTCTAAAACCTGTTCACAACTGTCTGAAGGAGAACAACGAGCCATGTAAGTCAGCCACAACAAACGCCAAGCAACTATGCTGTAGGTGGCCAAAGCCATCTCTAATCTTTGCGCCGTTTCTAGTTGTAACTTCTCAATGCCACAACCACTTTTTAAGACATAATGATAACGTTCAATTAACCATCGATAACAATACCATTGCACATACTTTTTCACATCTTCAAGATTGGTAATTTCCAATGTGGTCAGAAGTAACCAACTAATCGGCTCAACTTCTTTTGGTGTGTCAACTTCTGTGACTAAAATTGCCTGCAATTTTATCGGAGATAGTTGTTCTTTTTTAGATCTATTTTGAGGTGGTTCAATGGTAATCGTGGCATAACGAATTGTCAGTGTCGCTATTCTCGAAGGTCGAGTCGGATTGCGTTTGACCTCCACTGTCATTGTTCCTTGGGACTCCTTCGAGTCTAAGGTTTCCCATAAATGTTCCTCACAACCAACCAAACAGCGATTTTGATTCCCTCGAATTAAAAAATCTGAGCCTTGACGACGAGGACAGGCAAATAAGTCATAAAAATCGGCTTCTCTGTCAGCAATTGTTACTACTTGTACTGATTCAGGCATGATTGAATCTGTTTTTTTCAACGCATCAAGCCATCTTTGACTTTCTTTTTCTGCTGTTGGTTTTTGTTTCCTTTGTTCTGCTTTTCCTAATTCTTCTTCAATTCTTGACCACACCTGTTGCTCAATGATGCCTAGTGGTATTCCCTGTGTGCTTGCTGTTAACACCGAGTGGACTTTTAATCCTTTGCCATATTTACTGTCCAGATATCCTTTCCCTGATAAAGCTTTATGGCTGGTGTAGTTCAGTTCTGTTGTATCTTGTATTGCCAATACTACCTGATGCTTGGCCATTCGCTCTACCGTTGCATCTCGATGTCCTTGTCTAATCATGGATGGTTTGATGTAGGGTGAATCCCAGAAGTCATAGGTAGCTTTGGCTTGTGACCATGTTCCACTCGCTTGCGGTACACTGGCCAATGGTGAATTACTCAGATTTGTGACTATTTTGATTAACCGTTTGGTTCTTCTTTTATCCCCTAATTCGGTTCTTTCTAGTTCTTCTATTATCCACTTTTCCATTTACTGACATTGGTTTAACTCTGGGTTTTCGTATATAAAATACACAATTACTGGCTTTTGTCAAATCTTATGTTAAGAAAGATGTGGGTAATGGATAGC